>RFGN01000092.1 GCA_003696645.1 Gammaproteobacteria bacterium
ATCTACCTGCCTGGCCATTCGAAAGCATCATCCCCTTTTCCTTCGGACTGATGACCCTGCGATACCTCATGAAATTATTTTTCGCGCCTTCACAAAAGAACCGGATCGCATGACTTCTACTCTGCCCCTTCTGATGATTCTTGTGGCTGGCGCGCCGTTGTTTACCATCATCGCCGCCTCGGCCTTGCTGGGATTTCATGCCAATGAGACCGACCTGTCCGTTGTGGCCATCGAGATCTATCGTCTGTCAGAAATGCCGGTTCTGCTGGCAATACCGTTTTTCACCTTTGCCGGCTATCTCCTGGGAGAAAGCCGCTCACCTGAACGACTTGTCACGCTGACCCGCCACCTGATGGGATGGTTACCGGGCGGCTTGGCCATCGTTGCGATCATCACCTGCGCCATCCTCACCGCCTTTACCGGAGCCTCTGGGATCACCATCGTCGCTCTCGGCTCGCTGCTCTATCCGGCCCTGAAACAGGCGGGGTATCCTGAACGATTCAGTCTGGGGCTTCTGACCAGTTCCGGAAGTCTGGGGCTGTTGTTTGCACCGGCATTGCCTCTGATCCTTTATGGGGTGGTTGCCCAGCAAGTCTCGATTGATCAACCTGTCAGCATCGATGATCTGTTTCTGGCTGGCATCCTGCCCTGCCTGTTGATGCTGCTGTTGTTGAGCCTGTGGAGCATGATCCAGTTTCGACGACATCATGATGCCGTCCATCCGAATGGGGACAACCCGATGGAAGAGGCCCCTATCATGGTTTCCTCATCGCTCAAGACGGCATTGTGGGAGGCACGTTGGGAACTTCCTCTGCCCTTTGTCATCTTGGGTGGGATCTACTCCGGCCTTTTTGCGGTATCCGAGGCCGCCGTCATCACTGCCCTGTATGTACTGATCATCAAGGTTGTCATACAACGGGAGATCGGCCTGCGCCAGATGCCGAGGATTCTGCGGGAATCGATGGTGTTGGTCGGCGCCATTCTTGTGATACTGGCTGTCTCACTGGCCTCTACCAATCTGATTATCGATACGGAAGTACCTGAACGAATCTTCGCGATTGTCCAATCTCATATCCATTCCAGATGGACCTTTCTACTGTTCCTGAACCTGTTTTTGCTGTTCATCGGCATGTTGCTGGACATCTTTTCTGCCCTGGTCATTCTGGTCCCGATCCTGTTGCCCATTGCCCTGTCCTATGGCATCCATCCGGTGCATTTTGGCATTATCTTTCTGGCCAACATGCAGCTGGGTTATTTTACCCCGCCAGTAGGGATGAATCTCTTTATTGCCAGTCACCGATTCAACCGTCCTGTCATTGAGCTGTACCGTGCCAGTTTGCCGTTTTTCTTCATCCTGCTTGTAGCAGTTCTGATCATCACCTACTGGCCACCATTGAGTCTAAACCTGATTAGCCAGTCCTGAAAGCAGCCGTTGCGTCAGCCAATGTTCTCCCGGTACAAATCAAGGATTACCTGCCAATGTTCAGGGGCAATCGGCATCACACTCAAACGATTGCCCTTCTGCAGGAGGCGCATGCCCTCCAGTTCCGGACGAGTCTTCATCGAAGACAATGAAATGGTTTGCCGAAACCGTTGGACCAGCTTCACATCCACCATATACCAGCGGGGCCGATCCGGATCACTTTTTGGGTCGTAATATTTTCCTTCCGGATCAAAGGCCGTGTGATCTGGATAACCTTCCCGCACGACCTCGACAATCCCGACAATGCCCGGTTCCTTGCAATTGGAGTGATAAAAAAACACCTGATCACCGCACTTCATTTCATCGCGCATAAAATTGCGGGCCTGATAATTGCGCACACCATCCCAGTGTTCGGTCTGATCCGGCATATTGGCCAGATCATCAATCCCGAAGGCATCCGGTTCGGACTTGACCAACCAGTATTGCATAAATACTCCTTATTCTTGACTCAGTAGACAGTTTGTTCTGTCACCACGAGATCCAGTGGAACATCCCAGGGCTGTTTCAATATTCTGTCGACCTTCTGGAATTCATACCCTACCCCGATCAGTCGCGGATGTCGCCAGCTCCGTTCCCTGGCCCGTCGCCAGAAGGTCCGATCATAATATCCTCCCCCCATGCCCAACCGATGTTTCGAAGCATCGAAGGCCACCAACGGCGTCACAACCACATCAAGATTGACCGGAGTCAGAATCTCACTGTGATTGCGTGATTCCGGTTCTGGGATGCCGTAATGATTCAGCCTCAACCATGAAGAGGGATAGGTTGCACAGAACAGCAGATGTCCCTGACGAAATGGATGCAATACTGGCAGATAGACCGGTCGGTCAAGCTGCCAGATCCAGTGCATCAACGGACGAAGGTCCACTTCCCCACGGTCTGGAAAATAACAACCGATCTTGTTTGCCCGCATCAGCAGGGACAGTTTCATCAGGCGATGACAGATCTTCCTGGAGGAGTCCTCCAGTTGCTGTCGAGGGGATTCATCTCGAAGACGGCGAATGGCATGCCGAATCCTTGATGGGGAATCTGTAGTCATGGAAGGACTACACCAGAGATAAAAAAGACACCAGCCAGACAGCCGTTATCAGAACAATGCCCTTGAACCTGAATCTCTTCAGGTGGGAACGCCGGTGGCGCATCAGGCTTTCCAGTAAAGGACATGCACACAGCCGCCAACACTTCTGTTCCCGGGGCAATCACTTAAGGGTCAAGGGGATAATGTTCAAACACGCACTGCCCAGCATGGTGCCCAATTCCATTCTATGACAATTGCATCAAAAAACAAGAGGCGATCAGGAAAGATTGATCTCGTTCTGACCACCGGCACAATCCAGCACCGCCTCGATCCTCTGTCGCAGTACTCGTAGATCGCCATTACCTTCTTTTGCACGACTTGAACTGAGTTCTTCAAGCGCCTGACGACATTGATAAAGTTCGTGACTGATATTGAGCGCCGCAGTTATGGCCACGCGATCCGGTCCGATGACCTTGCCGCGTTTTCGCAGGTCGTTCAACTTTCTGTTGAGATAGGCCGCCGATTCCAGCAGCCCTTCGCGTTCCTCCTCCGAACAGGTGACCTTGAACTCCTTGTCCATCAGTTTGAGGATCACAAAATCGTTCTCTTGCCGAGACATGCTCTATCCTGCCTTTCTCAGTGATTTGATCAGCATCTCCACACGACGGCGAGCCTCCTCATTCTTGCGCTTGAGCAAGGCCTTTTCATTATTCAGTTCACGCATCTTCTTTTGCAGGGCCACATTCTCAGCTCTGGCACGTTGATACTGCAGGAGCAACGCATCGATGGATTGAGCCAGTGCTTCATAGTCTGAGTTGGTCTGGGCCATGAAATCGGAACCCCCGTTAAGAATGAATAGTGTTTCCCTTGCCTTTCGGTAAATGTTAGCATGTCAACACTGATTATAACAATCATTTGTAAGGCATGGATTATCAAACAATAAATGCAGGGTTATCATTGGCCAATATCGAAAGTGTCAGCGCCTCGGAACTGCATGGATTCATTACCGGGGGGCTGTGTACCCAGGGGGTAAATTTTGATCCTGGTAAAAGTCCGCTTGGTCAAAATATAGAAGATCAACCTGCCTTGATGAAACTGCTGTCCGAGATGATCAATCAGACCAGTGAAGCGCTCAACCAGCCTGACTCAGTCCCTGATCTGTTACTGCCAGATGATGATTTTCCGCTTAAACAACGCTGCCAGTCTCTGTCCGACTGGTGCCAAGGTTTTCTGTTTGCCCTAGGAGCATCCGGCCTTGGTGAAAACGTTCTGAAAGAAGGCGAAAGTGGAGAGATCATCCACGATATCATAGAAATCTCTCATGCCTGGCATGATGCCGATCGCGACAGCAATGATACTCTGAATGAGGAAGACGAGGTAGCCTACTCGGATCTGGTGGAATATCTCCGTACCGCTATTCTTTTGATCCAGGAACAGCTTCGTCCAATCCTGCCACAGGAGACGGAGGCTACTCGACATTAGCATGCAACGGGAATTTCACAAGCGTCGTCAACGGCTGTTCCGCCTCATGGATCGTGACGGCATTGCTGTCCTGTTTTCGGCCTCGGAACAACAGCGCAATGCCGATGTCCACTACCCCTTTCGTCAGCACAGTGATTTTTATTACCTGACCGGATGTGTCGAACCTCATGCCATCGCCCTGCTGGAGGCCAAAAACCGGCAGTTCATCCTCTTCTGTGAGGAAAATGACGAGTTTTCCACTCAGTGGACCGGGAAAAAACTGGGGCCTGAGGGTGCAGTAGAATGCCTGGGCGCGGATGAGGCCTATCCGATCAACGCTGCCGACGGGATGATTCCGGAAAGACTGGCCGGCCACAAGACACTGTATTTCCCACTAGGTGGCGACGACATGCACGAAACCGAACTGGCCGACTGGATACAGCAGATCCGCTCACAGGCCAGGGGCGGTCTGCAACCGCCCAAGCGGGTCATCCCTGCTCAGGAACTCTTGCATGAATTGCGCCTGTTCAAGTCTCCGGCAGAAATACGACTGATGAAACAGGCCGCCAGCATCTCGGCCAAGGCCCATATCTCCGCGATGCGTGCCTGCCGGCCAGGACAACACGAATATCATCTGGAGAGCATCATCCAGGCAGAATGCATGCAGGCAGGTTGCCGGTTTCAGGCCTATCCTCCGATTGTGGCAGCTGGAGATAACGCCTGTGTGTTGCATTACACCCATAACAATGCCCTCATGCAGGATGGTGATCTGGTTCTCATTGATGCTGGCGCAGAGTTGCACAACTACGCCTCGGACATCACCCGCACCTTTCCGGTCAACGGCCGATTTTCTCCTGCCCAACGTGCGCTCTATGATCTGGTCCTTGAAGCCCAACTGGCTGCGATCAGACAGGTCAAACCTGGCCGCAGCTTCATCGCCCCACATCAGGCAGCCGTGAAGGTCATCACCCGCGGCCTGTTGGAACTTGGTCTGCTCAGCCGTCGACTAGACTTGAAAACCCATATCCAGCGTGGAAGTTATCGTCGATTTTTCATGCACCGAACCAGTCACTGGTTGGGCCTGGATGTCCATGATGTCGGTGCCTATAAACAGGGCAAGCGTTGGCGAACCTTGCAGCCAGGAATGGTACTGACCATCGAACCCGGACTGTATATTCCGAAGGAACAAAAAGGCGTGGCCAGGAAATGGCAGGGGATCGGCATTCGTATCGAGGATGATGTTTTGGTCACACCAACCGGGCATGATATTCTGAGCAAGGCTGCACCAAAGAAGGCTGATGAGATCGAAGCCCTGATGGCCTCATGAAGTATGACCTGATCATCTCCGGCGGCAGCCTCACCGGCCTCAGTCTGGCCCGGGCACTTTCGGACCTCTCTCTGAATATTGCTGTAATCGAGGCCCGCCCTCTGGCCGAATCAGTACCCATTCCAGGGGAATCACGAGCCATTGCCCTTTCGTATGGCAGCAAACTGTTTTTGCAGGAGATAGGTGTCTGGCCTGACCTCAAAACCCACTGCTGCCCCATTGAGACCATTCTGGCCTCGGAAAAAGGCAGCTTCGGTCATACCCGGCTGCAGGCCAACCAGGAAGGTCTGCCGGCATTGGGCTATGTCATCCCGTTTGCCGATCTTCATAATATCCTGTTGCAGAGCATACAAGATCTGAACAGACTAACTGTTTTATCACCTGCCAAATGTTCCAACATTTCTGTAGACCATGATCATATTGCAATCAATTTCATCAGGTCTGGGGAAGAAAAGAAACAGTCTATCAGTGCTCGCCTGCTGGTCGGAGCAGATGGACTACATTCCACTCTGAGAAAGTCCTTTGACATTCAGGCAAACGAGTCGGACTATCGACAGACCGCCATCATTGCCGATATCCAGACTGAAATCCCACACCGTAACCGGGCCTACGAACGTTTTTCCCGACAGGGCCCGATGGCCCTTCTACCATTGCAGAATGGTTGCAGTGCGCTGGTCTATATCGTCCCCGATCATGCCGCCAGGAGCATTCTTGAACTGAATGATCAGGACTTTCTGCAACAGGTACAGGAACGGTTTGGATACCGCCTGGGCCGTTGCAAATGGGTCTCTGCACGACGCAGCTTTCCTCTTTCACAGGTCCATTCACGGTCCATTACGGCTGAACGGTCCGTTCTGCTCGGCAATGCCGCCCATACCCTGCATCCGGTAGCCGGTCAGGGTTTCAATCTGGGACTGCGGGATGTTGCTACACTATCCGGTCTCATTCACCTTGCTGTAGAACAAGGACAGGATATTGGCAATCCGGACCTGCTCGACCGATACAGGCAATTGCGCCGTAACGATCAGTGCCTGACTGGCCAGTTTACCGATGGTCTGGTGCGCCTGTTCGATCTGGATACAATCCCGATTCGCGGACTGCGCAATCTAGCCATGCATGCCATCAGTCACTGCGCCCCTTTGCGCCACCTGATGACTCGTCAGACAACTGGCCTGGCCCCCCTTTCCCGAATGAAACAGGTCTTGTCGCAGGAACCTTGACCGCCATGAGTTTTGATATTCTCATCGTCGGCAGCGGCATCACCGGAACGGCACTGGCCTGTGCCCTGTCCGAGCAATCCTGCCCACTCAGGATTGCGTTGATTGATGCCACACCAGCACCAAAGCCCTTGACGGCCAATCATGATTGGGCCCTGCGTGTCTCGGCAATCACGCCTGCCTCTCGTCAGATTCTCGATACTTTGCGAGTCTGGCAGAACCTGCCACAAGAACGGTTGAGCCCCTATACCCACATGACCGTATGGGAACATCGGGGTCTGGATTCGTCTGTAGGGAGTCTGGCAGAAAAGGGAGAAATCCAGTTTGATGCAATGGATCTGGGTTTGGATGCCCTCGGCTGGATCGTTGAAAACGAACAGCTTCTTCAAGCCCTGTTGGAACGGGCTCGCAACCACGACAATATCACTCTGCTACGCCCTCTATCGTTGCGCTCCATCCATCTTGAAGAAGATGTCGTGACCCTCAAATTCAATGGTCATCCCGACATTGATGGCAAGTTGTTGGTTGGGGCCGACGGAGCACGATCACAGGTTCGCAATCTGGCGAACATCACCACAAAACAGCGTGATTATCATTCCCGCGCTATCGTCGCCACCGTGCAGACAGAAAAATCACATCGCAAGACCGCCTGGCAACGTTTTCTACCCACCGGGCCACTGGCCTTCTTGCCCCTGACCGACCCACATCAAGTCTCGATTGTCTGGTCCCTGAGCGATTCCGAGGCCGAGCGCCACCTGCACGCCACCGAAGAGGACTTCAATCAAGCCCTGATGACGGCATCCGAATCCCGCCTGGGAACAGTTCGCCTCATCAGTGATCGAGCCTGTTTCCCATTGCGGTATCAACATGCCGAGCACTATATCAGACATCGCCTGGCACTGGTCGGAGACGCGGCTCATACCATTCATCCACTTGCCGGCCAGGGTCTGAACATGGGTCTGATGGATGTACATACCTTGGCCACACAGATCCTGAAAAATAGAGAAAATAACAAGCATTACTGGAGCAAACATCGTCTGCGGGCCTATGAGATACAGCGTCGATCCGAAAATTCACTGATGCTTGAATTGTGCGATACCCTGCACCACCTCTTCCAGAAGGAATATGGTCCTCTCGGGGATCTACGACGTCTGGGCATCAATCTGTGCAACAGCTTCTCGCCCCTCAAACGACAGATGATTCGCTACGCTACACATATTGACAGTCCCTTTCAATCGACCAATAATCAAGCATAGAACTAACCAAACAAGGAATAACCATGAAAAAGCTACTGATTCCCGCTACCATCGTATTCATGACAGCTTGCACCACCATGCCCTCCGACCCCAACATGAGTCATCAGAAAACCAAACAGGGGGCCGCGACCGGTGCAGCCATTGGTGCCATTGCTGGGGCCATTATCGGTCATAATCAGGACAGTTCGGGCGGTGCCCTACGAGGTGCATTGGTCGGTGCTGCAGCCGGCGGACTGACCGGAGGTACCATCGGGGCCTACATGGACAAACAGCAGTATGAGTTTGAACAACAACTTGCCGCAGAACGCTCTGCACACCAGATGGAAGTGCAACGTCTGCAGAATGAAAACCTGAAGATCACCATGAGCGGCGAGGTTTCCTTTGATTTCGACTCTGCAGCACTCAAACCAGGATTCAAGCCGACACTCGACAAGGTGGCCGATATCCTGAAACGCTATCCTCAAACGACTGTTGAAATCACCGGGCATACCGATAATGTTGGGCCAGCCGATTATAACCAGAAGCTTTCCGAACAACGTGCCATCTCCGTGGCCCGCTATCTTGAAAGAAAAGGGGTGGCAGGAAATCGTATTACTGCCATTGGTCGTGGGGAATGGGAACCTCGCGAAAGCAATGACACCGAGGCAGGGCGTCAGCTCAACCGCCGAGTTGAATTGTTGATTATACCGATTCAAGGGTAAACACCAGAGCATCTTCCCTGCAAGATCAATACTTCTCCCTCTCTCTATAACGGGTAAGAGGGAGACTTGCACGCCCAGGCCCCCTTGGGGAAGCGCTGGACAGACAATCCAATGTACGCCAGGGAAGTATGCTTTCGGGAAAAATCAGTCTGATGGCCGATCAGGAAAAAACATGTACGCATCCAGGGGAGTCGGATTTCCAGCAGAACCAAGTCATCCTGACTTTTTTAAACGATAGGACAGGTTAAGTCAAAACGAATACAGAAAAAATCACACAGGCCGTCTGATCTGGAATCGGTCTCCCGCCAACATATACAGACCTGCCCCTATTCACCTGATATGATAGCCGACATGTTTGAACAGGTCGTCCTTCTTGTGATTTCCTTTCTGGCCAATACCTTTTCGGCGTTTTCTGGGGGCGGTGCCGGACTGATCCAGTTCCCTGCCCTCATTTTTTTGGGACTACCCTTTTCCATTGCATTGGCAACGCACAAGATTGCCAGTGTTGCTCTGGGGTTGGGAGCGGTACTTCGTCATCGCAGAACATACCTGTTCCATCCACGGCTGGTGGCCGCCGTATTGATCGGTGGTCTGCCTGGCGTATTGCTCGGTGCTTGGGTAATTGTTGAAGTTCATGACAATCTGGCCACAACGATGTTGGGAATTCTTACCCTGAGTCTGGGCATCTATTCGATCTGTTCCCCTAACCTCGGCGCTCAAGTCACTGTACGACATTTGCATGGAACATCTTACCTGACAGGCCTGCTGGTGCTGTTTGTGATCGGTGTATTGAATGGTTCTCTGTCATCTGGAAGCGGGCTGTTTGTAACCCTGTGGCTGGTGAGCTGGTTTGGTCTCGATTACCGGCAGGCGGTGGCCATTACCCTGGTCTATGTTGGCATCTTCTGGAACGGAACCGGAGCGGTGGTATTGAATATACTGTCCTCGGTGCAATGGAGTTGGCTGCCTGCATTACTGCTGGGCTCACTGGCCGGAGGTTATCTGGGAGCGCACCTTTCCATCGTCAAGAGCAATCGGATGATCAAACGCGCCTTTGAAACCATTACCCTCCTGATTGGTCTCAAATTGCTTTTCCAGGGAACCTGGACCTAAAATCGACGCCGTCAGGAAACGGTCTGCAGGACCCTGAGCACCTCCTGGGTCGCCTTGACATCGTGGACCCGTATGATAGCCGCACCTTTCTGTGCAGCCAAAACGGCCAACGCCAGACTGCCATAGAGCCGCATGGAGACCGGCGCATTATTGAGAATGGTGCCGATCATCGACTTTCTTGAAACGCCCACCAGTATCGGAAAACCCAGTGACTGAAACATGTCCAGGTTCTTGAACAGCTCCACATTATGTTCCAGAGTCTTGCCAAAACCAAAACCAGGATCGAGAATGATCTTCTCGTAGGAAATCCCGGCCTCGATACAGGCATGGACCCGCTCTTCAAGAAAATGCTTTACATCCGAGATGACATCATCGTAATGTGGATTCTGTTGCATGGTTCTGGGACGACCCTGCATATGCATCAGCGAGACCGTTACCCCAGAGCTGGCGGCAATCTCCAGCGCTCCTTCGGCCCGCATGGCCATGATATCGTTGATGATATCCACACCGGCATCCACAGCCCGCCGCATCACCTCCGGCTTGCAGGTATCAATGGAGAGCTTGACCGGGATATTTTCTTTCTTGAGAGTATAGATAACTGGAATGATCCGTTTGATTTCGATATCGGTCGGGACTGGATCCGCCCCGGGACGGGATGACTCGCCTCCAATATCGATGATCGTCGCACCCTCCTGAACCATGAACAATGCACGGTCGATGGCATCACCGATTGAAAAAAAATCACCCCCGTCCGAAAAGGAGTCAGGGGTGACATTCAGAATGCCCATGATATTGGGCATGGGAAATCGAGGATTCTGCATAACTTACTTTATCTATCTAGTGGGAACCTGCAGGACCTCCGATCTTGTCATCGTCCTTTTTGTCCGACCCTTCGGTAGACTTTTCGCCGCCCACACTGGCCTCGGCACCGGCTCCCCCCTCCGGTTTACTGGAATCACTCTCGCTCCAGTCCTTCGGCGGAGGGACCTCGCGGCGTTCCATCAGGGCATCGATCTGGTGGGCATCAATTGTTTCATACTTGATCAATGCATCAGCCATGGCATGCAGGATATCCAGATTATCCCTCAGCAGTTTCTCAGCCACCTTGTAATTCTTGTCGATGATGGCACGCACCTCCTCGTCGATCTTCTTGGCCGTTTCATCGGAGATGGTCTTGTGCTGAGCGACACTATGGCCCAGAAAGACCTCCTCATCCTCTTCGGCGAAAGTCAAAGGCCCCAGGCTGGACAACCCCCATTTGGTCACCATGTTGCGGGCAATCTCGGTGGCACGCTGAATATCATTACTGGCACCTGTGGTGACGGCATCCGGTCCGAATATGAGTTCCTCAGCTATACGTCCCCCAAACATGCTGCAGATCTGGCTTTCAAGCCGTTGCTTGCTATAGCTATGACGGTCCTCCTCGGGCAGAAACATGGTTACACCGAGTGCCCGTCCACGCGGGATAATCGTAACCTTGTGAACCGGATCATGACAGGGCACCAGACGCCCGACGATGGCATGACCGGACTCATGATAGGCCGTGAGCTTCTTTTCTTCGTCGCTCATCACCATGGAACGCCTTTCAGCTCCCATCATGATCTTGTCCTTGGCCTTTTCAAAATCTTCCATGTTGACTAGCTTGCGATTGGCCCTGGCGGCAAACAGTGCGGCCTCATTTACCAGATTGGCCAGATCGGCGCCGGAGAACCCTGGAGTTCCGCGTGCCAGAATGGCAGGATCGATATCATCGGCCAATGGTACCCTGCGCATGTGAATCTTGAGTACCTGTTCTCTGCCACGAATATCCGGCAACGGTACAACCACTTGCCGATCAAATCGGCCTGGACGCAACAAGGCAGGGTCCAGCACATCTGGACGGTTGGTGGCAGCTATGACGATGACGCCATCATTCATCTCGAAGCCATCCATTTCAACCAGCAACTGGTTCAGCGTCTGCTCGCGCTCATCATGCCCTCCTCCCAAACCGGCACCGCGATGACGGCCTACTGCATCGATTTCATCAATAAAGATGATACAGGGTGCATGTTTCTTGGCCTGTTCGAACATGTCACGAACGCGGGCTGCTCCCACACCAACAAACATTTCGACGAAATCGGAACCGGAAATGGTGAAAAACGGCACCTTGGCCTCACCAGCAATGGCCTTGGCCAGAAGGGTTTTACCGGTTCCTGGAGGGCCGACCATCAAGACACCACGAGGAATCTTTCCACCCAGCTTCTGGAACTTGTCCGGTTCACGCAAGAAATCGACCAGTTCAGCGACCTCTTCCTTGGCCTCTTCTACTCCGGCCACATCGTTGAAGGTGACCTTGACCTGATCCTCGCTAAGCAGGCGGGCACGGCTCTTGCCAAAACCCAGGGCCCCTTTTCCACCGCCACCGCCCTGCATCTGGCGCATGAAAAACACCCATACAGCAATCAGCAGCAACATCGGAAACCAGGAGATAAACATTGTCATCAACAGGCTCTGACGTTCCTTTTCCTTGGCCTTGATCTGTACCCCAGCCTTGAGCAGATCCCCTACCAAACCGGGATCGCCCGGATTGTAGGTGACAAATTCCTCGCCAGTCTGTCGATGGCCAGTGATGCGATCATCCTGGATGGTCACATCCTGGATCATTCCATTGTTCACATCAGAGATAAATTCCGAGTAAGGAATGGTCTTCGAGGCCAGAGGGGGGGCACTGAAGTTGTTGAATATGGACATCAGCACAATAGCGATGACCACCCACAACAGAATATTCTTTGCTACATCATTCAAGATTCATTTCTCCATTTCGGCCCCACATCTGGGACCTTAGACACTATTTTCACCTAGTTTCAGTCAAAAATCACTTTTTTTGACCATATTCGGACGAAATTTGGGGTTTTTCGCCATGAAATAGACCTCACGTGACGCAGTTCTGGAGGCCTTGGGCTTGTGGACAGTCACGGATTTGAAGGCTTCCCGCAGCTGATTCAGAAAGGGCTCAAAACCATCCCCCTGAAACACCTTGATGATGAAGGCACCATCCTTCCCCAGATATTGCAGTGCAAACTGCAGGGCCATCTGCCACAATCGAACGGCATTGGCCTGATCCCTGTCACGTATACCAGTTATATTGGGAGCCATATCCGAAATCACAACCCCACAGGGCTTTTTTAATTCCCTTTCTATCCAGTCATGGATACTCGGGTCGGCGATATCTCCCTGTCGGATGCTGACACCCTCCATCGGTTGCATCGGCAACAGATCGATGGCAATCACCTGCCCCGTCTTTCCCACCTTCTCAGTTGCGACCTGTGACCATCCACCCGGCGCACCACCCAAATCGATCACGACCTGCCCCTTGCGAAAGATGCGATACCGTTGATCCATCTCGATCAGCTTGTAGGCGGCCCGTGACCGATACCCTGCCTTCCGGGCCTGTCTGACAAAGGGGTCATTTGTGTGACGTTTGAACCATTGTCTGGTTCCTGACCGTTTTGTCATGTGCCAACCCCTGCAACCGCACGATAGATGACCCGGATGGGGCCTGGATAACCCTCTGCTGTCTTGCTTGAATCTGATGGGTCGAGGGCCTGTTCAAGGCTGTGAAACGGCATCCACTGTGTCTGCCTCT
Organism: Gammaproteobacteria bacterium; assembly: GCA_003696645.1. Classification (GTDB taxonomy): domain Bacteria; phylum Pseudomonadota; class Gammaproteobacteria; order J025; family J025; genus J025. The sequence goes on from RFGN01000092.1 coordinate 13,202, forward strand.
GTTCCTTCGTGGTGGTCGGTGACTCATCCAGTTTCTCGATGTCGACAAAACGACAACGCCTGAGCCATCGCTCCAACTGCTCACAGGAGGGAATGAACCAGACGTTTTTCATGTTGGCATAGCGTGTTTCTGGCAACAGCACCGTATGCTCTCCGCCTTTTACCACAAGGGTTTCAAGAATCAGCTGCCCACCCGGCCTAAGCTGGGAGCGCAGAGAAATAAGGTGATCGATCGGTGATCTTCTGTGATATAACACACCCATCGAAAATACTGTATCAAAGTGCTGAATGCCCTGCGGCAGCTGTTCCAGTGCGCTTGGGATAAATCCGACCCTCCTTTGCGGAACATAATGTGCCACAAGGAGATACTGGAACCAGTAGAGCGTAAAGGGGTCAATCGTCAAGACTCTTTCGGCCCCGTCATGCAACATGCGCCAGGCATAGTAGGCATTGCCTCCGCCCACGTCCAGAATAGTCTGGCCTTGCAGATCTATTCTGGAAGACACTCGATTCCATTTCAGATCTGAGCGCCATTCGGTATCCAGACGCAGACCAAAGAGATCGAAAGGTCCCTTGCGCCATGGAATGAATGCCTGACAGGCCTTTTCCAGGTCTGTCCTGTCAGGTTGTGAAATCTTGTCAGAGCTATTCTGTAGGGTTATATGACCCTCTAACACATCCCAAGTTATCTCACCCGATAGGTCTGGGAGATTATCCAGTATCTTCTGCCAGTCCTCGAAATGCCCATGACTGGTTGCGTTGCTAACAGCTATGTCAAATACATCAGTGATCTTTGTCGATCTGTCCGCATCGGCATACAATGAATCGACAAAGCATCTGTCCTGATCAATCAGGTGACGAAGACGACCATGTTTCCCGACTTTTGGCATATTTATTTCAGCGCCAGCAACGAAACAAAGTTAAAGCACTGAAACCACACCAATACCTCGCTGAAGCCGGACTCTCGCAATCGATTACGATGCGTATCCAGCGTATCTGGAAGCAGTACCTTTTCCAATGCATTGCGCTTGCGACTGATCTCCAGGTCGGAATAGCCCATGAAACGTTTGAAGTCATGATGCAGGGAGACCTGCAGGGTATCGATGGCTTCGGGTTCAAAACGGATCTTTTCAGAAAGCAATAGTGCCCCCTCGGGGAGCAGGCCTCTGTACAATTCTTTCAGAAATGATGTCTTTTGCGAGACCGGAATAAATTGCAGGGTAAAATTGAGTACCGCAAAACTGATGTTGGTATATGTCAGTGAACGGACATCTGCACAGACAAACTGTATTGGAACGTGCGAATCATGGTCATGAAACAGTGACTGTGCCTGTTCGAGCATGGGGGGGGCATTGTCCACGGCTATAATCGTTGTATCATTTTTCACCCCCCTTGCAAGGGCAAGGGTAGAACCGCCAAGCGAACAGCCCAGATCCATACACAGACTGCCCTTCTGGGAATAACGCCGGGCCATCAACGAGATCATGTCCAGGGTCAGCCCATATCCCGGAACCGAACGCCGTATCATGTCATCAAAGACACGGGCCACCTCTTCATTGAACTCAAAAGGAGACACTAGACTGTCAGCCTGATACAGTGTATCGCGTCGATCCGGATTCATGTTCCCCTCAACCGGCTGGAACCCGTTGATGGCGAAGTATTCTATGAAGCTGCCTTCAGATACTCATTGATGGCGGCGGCACACTGCCGACCCTCACGGATTGCCCAGACAACCAATGACTGGCCCCGGCGAATGTCGCCTGCAGCAAAGACCTTTTCCACCGAAGTCTGATAAGCCCTGTCACCTTCTGTTGCAGCCAGAACATTTTTGCGCTGATCCTTTTCGACCTGCAATTGTTCCAGGATACCTTCCTGAACGGGATTGACAAACCCCATGGCCAACAGAATCAGGTCTGCCTTGAGTTCAAATGTACTGCCAGGTATCTCCTGCATATGCCATCGACCATCTTTATCCTGTTTCCACTCTACACGGACGCATTCAATGGCTCTCACCACTCCGTTCTCTCCAAGTATTCTTCGGGTAGAGACTGACCAGTCCCGTTCACACCCCTCTTCCTGAGAAGAAGACGTTCTGAGCTTCATCGGCCAGTCCGGCCATACCAGAGCCTTGTTCTCCTTTTCTGGTGGTCTGGGCATGATCTCCAGTTGTGTTACCGAGACTGCGCCCTGTCGAATAGATGTCCCTATGCAATCCGACCCGGTATCTCCTCCTCCGATCACGATTACATGTTTGCCCTCGGCCAGAATGGCTTCATCCTCAGGAATAATGTCACCAGCGTTTCTTTTGTTTTGCTGACGCAGAAAATCCATTGCAAAATGAACGCCATGCAAATCTCGACCCTCTACGGGAAGATCACGAGGTTCCTCGGAGCCACCAGTCAATGCAACAGCATCAAACTGAGACAATAATTGATCTGCTGTAATATCGACGCCAATATGGGTATTGACTACAAACTCCACTCCTTCTGCAGACATCTGCTGCATTCGACGATCGATAATATGCTTTTCCATCTTGAAATCCGGAATACCATATCGCAACAGCCCACCAATTCTGTCATTCTTTTCATACAGAGTGACGGCATGCCCAGCCCGAGCAAGTTGCTGGGCACAGGCCATTCCTGCAGGGCCGGACCCTACCACAGCGACCCTTCTGCCGGTCTTCTGTTCAGGTATCTGTGGCTGAATATAGCCGTTCTCCCAGGCATGATCCACGATGGAGCGTTCCAGAAGTTTGATGGCAACCGGATTGTCATCGATATTCAATGTGCAGGATGCCTCACAAGGGGCCGGACAGATTCGTCCAGTAAACTCTGGGAAATTGTTGGTTGAATGGAGGACATCGATCGCCTCCTTCCACTTGCCCTGATAGACCAGATCATTCCAGTCCGGAATCAGATTATTGACCGGACAGCCGTTGTGACAAAAAGGAATACCACAATCCATGCATCGGGCACCCTGATACTGCATCTGACTGGCATCGGGTAAGGTTGTGAACTCCCTGAAGTCGTGTATACGATCCTCAACGGGACGGTAGGACTCACTTGCGCGTTCATATTCCAGAAATCCGGTTGGCTTACCCATTGGCTTTCTCCCCGGACTGCATGCTTGCAGCCTCCTGTCTCATTCTTTCCATCTCGTGCAATGCTCGCCTGTAATCGACGGGCATGACCTTCACAAATTTTTCGCGGTACTGTTTCCAGTTCTCCAATATTGCTCTAGCACGCTGAGAGTTGGTGTAGTGCAAATGCCTTCGTACCAATATCCAAAGGAGGCGTTCATCATTGAGATCCAATGAATGTTTCACGTCCACTCTGCCATGTGTCTCAAGATCTGCTCCCTGATAGTCCAATTTTTCAATGGCATCCGATTCCGATTCAACCGGCTCAAGAGAAACCATGGCCATATTGCAGCGTTGCTCGAAATCTCCGGTTTCATCCAGAACATAAGCGATACCACCACTCATTCCTGCCGCAAAATTTCGTCCGCTCTGACCAAGCACCACTACGGTTCCTCCCGTCATGTATTCACAGCCATGATCGCCTACTCCTTCCACAACCGCAATGGCACCTGAGTTTCTGACCGCAAACCTTTCTCCGGCAACACCACTGAAATAACACTCACCACTTATCGCGCCATACAATACGGTGTTGCCAATAATAATGTTTTCTTCCGGCTTGAGTGGTGAATCGGCAGCTGGATATATAATGATATGTCCGCCTGAAAGCCCCTTGCCAACATAGTCGTTCGCATCTCCCTGCAATTCCAGTGTAATACCATTTGCCAACCATGCCCCGAAGCTCTGTCCGGCGGTCCCTCTCACCTTGATATGGATAGTATCTTCCTGCAAGCCGGCATGTCCGTATCGGCGTGCCACCTCACCGGATAGCATGGCGCCAAAGCTTCTCTGGGTATTGTTTGTTTCCATCTCGATCTGGACAGGTACCTGATCATCCAGTGCAGGTTTGGCCATCTCGATCAACTTGTTGTCAATCACCTTTTCCAGGCCATGATCCTGCTGTTCCTGATGATAGACTGCGGTATCCACACCAACTTGCCGATGAAGGATAGGGGACAGGTCAAGATTTTCACTCTTCCAGTGTCGGATTGCCTGGCTGACATTCAGGCAATCCGTGCGTCCAATCATTTCATTGAATGTTCGAAAACCGAGTTCGGCCATGAGCTCACGAACCTCACGTGCAACAAACATGAAATAATTGACTACATGCTCGGGCTTTCCAGTGAAGCGTTTACGCAATTCCGGGTCCTGTGTGGCAACCCCCACAGGACAGGTGTTCAGATGACATTTGCGCATCATGATGCAGCCTTCGGCAACCAGCGCGGCCGTTCCGAAACCGAATTCATCGGCTCCAAGCAGCGCACCAATAACGATATCCCGACCCGTACGCATCTGACCATCAACCTGAAGGCGCATACGCCCACGCAGGCGGTTCAGCACCAGGGTCTGCTGCGTCTCTGCAAGACCAAGCTCCCAGGGACCACCAGCATGCTTGATTGAGGTCAATGGGCTGGCGCCGGTTCCACCGTCGAAACCGGATATTGTCACATGATCGGCATGCGCCTTGACGACACCTGCAGCCACCGTTCCCACCCCCACTTCCGCTACCAGCTTGACGCTGATTGCAGCGCGAGGGTTGACATTCTTCAGATCAAAAATCAACTGGGCGATATCTTCAATGGAGTAGATATCATGATGTGGCGGAGGTGAAATAAGACCGACACCCTGAGTGGAATGCCGAACCCGTGCAATGACCTCGTTGACCTTGTGACCTGGCAACTGCCCACCTTCTCCAGGCTTGGCACCCTGGGCAATCTTGATCTGGATGGCATCGGCATTGACCAAGTATTCCGTGGTCACTCCAAACCGCCCTGATGCCACCTGCTTGATGGCGGATCTGGCCAGATCACCATTATCGTCGGCGGTAAAGCGTTCAGGGTCTTCACCGCCTTCTCCGGTATTGGACTTGGCCCCGAGCCGATTCATGGCTATCGCAAGGGTTGTATGGGCCTCATGAGAGATTGAACCGTAGGACATGGCACCGGTAGCAAATCGCTTGACGATTTCCTCGGCAGATTCCACCTCCTCAAGTGGTACGGGCCTGTTTTTGGGTGAAAACTCAAACAGACCGCGCAGCGTCATCAACGCCTTGCCTTGATCGTTGATCTTGGCAGAAAACTGCTTGAATAGTCCATAATCACCGGATCTTACGGCGTGTTGCATCAGGGATATGGTCTCAGGAGACCACATGTGGGATTCACCATTGACACGCCAGGCGTATTCCCCTCCATCCGGGAGAGACTGGCCCGCCGTATCTCTGCGGTAGGCACGCTGATGCCATTTTACAGCCTCGGTCGCAACCTCCTCGATACCAATCCCTTCGATCTGACTTGTCGTACCGGTGAAATACTGTTCCACAAAATCATGTCGCAATCCGATCGCCTCGAATATCTGGGCACCACAATAGGACTGATAGGTAGAAATACCCATCTTGGACATCACCTTGAGCAGGCCCTTGTCGACCGCCTTGATATAACGATGTATCGCCTCATTGACACTGATTTCCTCAGGAAGATAACCCTGTTTCTTGATATCCGCCAGTGTCTGATATGCTAGATACGGGTGAATGGCCTCCGCACCATAGCCTGCCAACAACGCAAAATGATGGACCTCACGCGCGCTGCCGGTCTGAATGACCAGCCCTGTCTCGGTTCGCAGCCCCTTGCGAATCAGGTGGTGATGGACGGCAGAAGTGGCCAGTAACGCTGGAATGGCAATGCGGTCTTGACCTGCATCCATATCCGAGAGAATCAGGATATTGGTATGGGATTCGACTGCCTTTTGAGCATCTTCACACAACCGATCCAATGCTGTCTGCATACCGCCCTTGCCCTCTTCCGCTGGATAACAGATCGAAAGTGTTTTGGAGCGAAATGGAATATCGCCGTGTTCTCCAATCCTGGCAATCTTTTCAAAGGCTTCATCGGTCAGTATGGGCTGATCCACCTCGAGACGCATGTTTGGTTCTGAATGATCCAGATCCAGCAAATTGGGACGCGGCCCGATAATGGAGGTCAGGCTCATGACCATTTCTTCACGCAGCGGATCGATCGGAGGGTTGGTAACCTGTGCAAACAGCTGTCGAAAGTAGTTGTACAAGGGTTTGGCATGATTGGACAAAACTGCCAGCGGGGTGTCGCTTCCCATCGAACCCACTGCCTCCTGACCCGCCACGGCCATGGGCATCATCAGGAACTTGATATCCTCCTTGGTCATCCCGAAGGCCTGTTGACTGGCAGAAAGTGCCTCTTTCTCAATCCCGACAGGTGAATCTTCTCCACCAGGAAGGTCATCCACACGAATCTGGGTCCGCTTGAGAATATCATCATAGGGATGTTCCGAGGCCAGTTTTTGTTTGATCTCAGCATCATCAATGATTCGACCTTCTTCAAGATCAATCAGAAACATCTTGCCGGGCTGGAGCCGCCATTTTCTGACAATATCTTTTTCATCAACCGGCAGGACACCGGCTTCTGAACTCATGATGACCAGATCATCCTTTGTAAGAAGGTACCGTGCCGGACGCAGACCATTCCGATCCAGGGTGGCACCAATCTGACGACCATCAGTAAATGCCATGGCTGCCGGGCCATCCCAGGGTTCCATCAATGCCGAATAATACTCATAGAAGGCCTTGCGTGCCGGATCCATGAGGGGGTTGCCACTCCAGGCCTCCGGGATCATGAGCATGGCGGCATGGGCCAATGAATATCCACCTGCCACCAGCAATTCAAGTGCATTGTCAAAACAGGCTGAATCCGACTGCCCTTCTTCAATCAGGGGCCACAATTTTTCGAGATCATCACCAAGTATGGTTGAGGCCATGGAATGCCGTCTGGCCCGCATCCAGTTGACATTTCCTCTTACAGTATTGATTTCACCGTTGTGGGCAATCATCCTGAAAGGATGTGAAAGTTCCCATGCAGGGAAGGTATTGGTAGAAAAACGCTGATGAACCAAAGCCAGCGCAGAGACCATATCCGGCTGACCGAGGTCTTCGAAATAGGCACCGACCTGATGTGACAGGAACATGCCTTTATAGACGATAACCCGACTTGACATTGAGGGAATATAAAATGCCGCTTCATCCTTGAATCCCAGTGAACTGACTCGATGTTCAATCTGCTTACGGATGACATACAGCTTGCGTTCGAAGTTGTCCTGCTGTTCCGGGCCCAAGGCGGAACCAATAAATACCTGTTCTATGACCGGTTCACAGTTGATGACCGATTCAGGAAGATCTGCCTTGACCCGATCCGTGGGTACACGGCGCCAACCAAGCAGATTCTGCCCTTCTTCCCGCACCACTGCCTCGATGATATCCTTGCACTTCTGGATATGATCCTTATCCTGCGGTAAAAAAAGCATACCGACACCATAGCTCCCTTCCTCGGGAAGTGTCATTCCTTCACTGCTGCAGACACGACGAAAAAACTGATCCGGAAGCTGTATCAGAATCCCTGCCCCATCCCCTTCGCGTGGATCGGCACCCACAGCTCCTCGGTGGGTCAGGTTGAGAAGAATTTCGAGACCGTCTCGAACAATCTTGTGACTTTTTCTGTTCTTGATGTCTGCAATAAAACCCACTCCGCAGGCATCATGTTCATGCTCTGGATTATAAAGCCCTTTTGCTCCCGTAAAATGAGTCCGATTCTGGCTCATGGCTGATTTCACCTTCTCTTGTCCTGTACCAATCAACAAATCGGCCTAATATAGCTTAAATCAAGCATTTCCTCTACCCCAGAAACTGAGATGTTAACGGAAGTTTATTTGTCTGGCATTCGCCACTAGAATGTAGTTTTTCGTACGGAGACCCTCTCATGACTCGACTCAAAGACAAAACCTGCGTTCCATGCAAGGGGGGTATCCCGCCCTTGACACCTGACGAGGCAAAATTACTGCAGAAACAGACCCCAGACTGGGAACTCATTGAGAATGCAACGCGAATACAACGTCGCTTCAGATTTCGAAACTTTTTGCAGGCACAGGATTTCGCTGTAACCGTTGGCAACCTGTCAGAAGAGGCCTTTCACCATCCGGATATCACCTATGGATGGGGCTATTGTTCGGTACTCTTCTATTCTCACAAGATCAAGGGTCTGCATGAAAATGACTTCATCATGGCAGCAAAGGTGGATGATGCCTACAAGACGGCCAAAAAAGACTGATTCGTATCAGGGAGAAACGGCTTCAACGCGAATATTCATTCGCATGGGAAGATGGAGCAGGCATTGCACCCGGTAGAGTCCGGGACGGTCCAGTTTGAAATCAAATGCCTTTCCAGGATGATCATGATGATTTTTGACCACTATCTCCGGGGTGGCACCTGCCTGCGCATAGTATTTTACATTGGTCACATGCCGGGTTCTTTCGGCATTCAGAATCCTCACGGTCTGCCCTACTTTCAGTTCCAGATCGGGTCCATAGGAAGAGTTTTTCTCCTTGACCAGGACAACCTCTGCAGAGGTCTCATCTGCCTGCAGTGAAGCCATTGCACCCAGCAACCCAGACAAGAAGACAAGCCATCTGAAAAACATCATGGTGTGGGTCGTGAATGACGAGGTTCAGGCCACCTGCATGGGGATGGAATGACGACGGTACAGCACCTCATTGGACTCATTCAGATAGACCAGTGTGGGCTCAAAATTGGAGGCCTCATGAGCCGGCATGCTGGCAAAGGTGCAGATGATGATGATATCTCCCGGGTCGGCCATATGGGCAGCCGCCCCGTTCAGAGAGATGATACCGGAACCTGCCTCGGCCCGGATGGCATAGGTTGAGAATCGCTGACCATTGCTGACGTTATATACGTCAATCTTTTCATAGGGCAGGATTCCGGCCTGATCCAGTAGTTTGCTGTCAATCGCGCAGGAACCCTCATAATCCACCTCGGTATGGGTCACACGTGCACGATGCAGCTTGGCTTTCAGTAATGTAATGTCCATTTGTGCGTCCTGTCAGGCGACATTCTGCCTCAAGATCGGCAAATTATCAATCAGACGGGCCTTGCCCAACCAGGCGGCAACAAATAATCTCAAATATCGGTCTTCAGGTTGAGGCATGCCCAGATCCTGTTCCCTTCTGACTTCCAGATAGTCCACTGCAAAACCATTGGATGTCAGGAGACCTGCCGCCTCAGTGATACAGGGCTTCATGGCAGCAATGCCACCACTAGACTGACTCAACGTTTCGGCTAGATCGAACAGAATTCGGTACAGCCTGGGTGCCAGCTTTCTTTCTTCTTCCGAAAGATACCGGTTTCTTGAGCTCATGGCCAGACCATCTTTCTCCCGAACTGTCGGCACCCCCTCAATCTTGACAGGAATATTCAAATCAGCGACCAGTTTCCGAATCACCAGCAGCTGCTGATAGTCCTTTTCACCGAATATCGCTACATCCGGTTGGATAATATTGAGCAATTTGCACACTACTGTCGCCACACCGGAAAAATGACCGGGACGAGACTTTCCGCAAAGCTGGTTACCAAGAACGGGAATCTCAATATGCGTACAATTGTGCGTCCCATCAGGATAGAGCGCCTCGACTGTGGGACAATAAAGAAGATCTACCTTGCACGCAGCAAGTTTCTCACGATCAGCGCGATCGGAACGCGGATAATTCTGGTAGTCCTCTCCCTCGCCGAATTGCAAAGGATTGACAAAGATACTGACGACAACCCGTTGAAATTTTCTGGCCTCGGTTATCAAGGCAAGATGGCCCGCATGAAGATCACCCATCGTTGGTACGAAAGCGATGGACTCTTCCTGCCCTTTCCAGTGCGTGACCTGTTGACGAACATCCTCTACTGCACTCAGTATCTGCATGGCATGATGTATCGAAATAGTTCCAAGAATATTTTCACCGGATCAACAAGCCCTAATCAAATTGCTGCTCAGCACCCGGAAAGGTCTGTTGTTTTACTGCATGAATATAGGCATGAATGGCGGAAGATATGCTATCTGCCTCGATCATGAAATTTTGTACAAATCGAGGGGGATGAGGGTTCATTCCCAGCAGGTCGTGCATCACCAATACCTGACCATCACAATCGACCCCCGCACCAATTCCGATGACAGGAATTCTGACATCCTGGGTAATCTGCCGTGCCAGAGTGGCAGGAATGCACTCCAGGACCAGCATGTCTGCGCCGGCATCTTCCAGCATCCGAGCGTGTTCAATAAGTTGCCGGGCCTGTGATTCTGTCCTGCCCTGAATCCTGTAACCTCCAATCTTGTTTACTGATTGGGGTTGAAGCCCCAGATGCCCACAGACCGGAATCCCCCAACGAGAAAGATGGCTTACAGTGTCACAGATTTCCGCTCCTCCTTCCAGCTTGACGGCACACGCTCCGCCCTCCTGCATGAGTCTGGCCGCATTCAACAAGGCCTGATCGGAATTGCGGTAGCTCATGAAAGGCATATCTGCCATTACCATTGCAGTTCGGGTTACCCGGGAGACACACCGTGCATGGTAAACCATATCCTCAATGGTCACTGGCAAGGTACTGCCATGCCCCTGGATCACCATGCCAAGGGAATCTCCAACAAGAATGACCTCTACCCCCTCGGCCTCCTGGATTCTGGCAAAACTGGAATCATAGGCCGTCAGACAGACGATCTTTTCTCCTTCTTCCTTCATCTTCCTGAGTACTGATACGGTTATCCTGCGGGACACGGAATCTCCCCCTCTTTACGGTTTGATCGACAGGCGCTGCAAGCCCCGATTCTCACATGCTCGACACAAATCCTCAACCCTACCATGCCCCGGCACAATCAGCTGTGGGCACAGTTCCTTCAATGGATAGAGAACAAAATCCCGGCATGCAATACCCGGATGAGGGATCACAAGTCTATCCGATTCGAATGTCATCCCACCATACAAAAGGATATCCAGATCGAGGGTGCGTGGTTCCCAGCGCCGGGAAGATCGCAATCTGCCGTATTCAAGTTCTATTCCCTGCAGAACAGTCAATAGTACCTCCACTGGAAGCGCTGTCGAAATCTCCATCACTGCATTGATATAGTCTGGGTGATTCGAACTGTCCTCCCCAGGCAATACAAGAGGTTTGCTCCGATATAGTGATGAGACACGGAGCACGTCAATCTCCGGGATTGAACGGAGATCATGGATGGCATGGCTAACCTGTTCCAGGGGAGTGCCAAGATTGCTGCCAATACCAATATATCCGGTTACTCCGGGCATGGGTTCTCATTGAGCGGTTTCTGCCGGCCCTTTTTATTGCGTCGTCCAGATCTGGACGATTTTCCAGATGACCGGCGGCTTGCGGAAATTGCCATTTTTTCCTGTTGATTCTCATCAAGATTCTGAATCCGGGTCCACCATTCACCAATTTCCTGCAGGGATGTTTCTCCGCTTTGCACCCTCAACATCAAAAAGTCGTAGGCAGCCCTGAAGCGCGGATGCTGCAATAGTCGCAGGGCCCTTTTGCCACGACGACGAGGAAAGCGCAATTGCAACATCCATATCTCCCTGGCCACAGCAGAAAACCGTCTTGGTTGTCTGATGATAGCCGCCTGATCACGGAGTATCTCGCTGGCTGCCTCACGGTAGGCAATGGTCTCCTTTTGTCCCTGCCTGATCCGGTCCTCGGCACGTTGTTTAACCGGCTTCCAGAGCGAGACAGCGATCAGAAAGGCCGGCGTCACCGGTTTGCCTTGAGCAATACGTTCATCGGTATTCCTCATTGCCTTCACAAAAAAGCGTCTTGCCAGACTATCGGCCGGAAATCGAGAATAGGGAAAGAGTTGTTCGAACAGTTGGTAATGTTCGAGCAATTCAAAAACCCTTTCTGCATGGCCAGACAAGAAAAGTTTCATGACTTCCTCAAACAGTCTGGCAGGTGCAATCTCGTGCAGCAATCTCCCCAGGTTGGCCAATGGCTCGGCGGTGGCAGCATCGATGCTAAAGCCGAGCTTTGCTGAAAAACGGATGACACGCAACATCCGTGCTGGATCTTCACGATATCGTTTTTCAGGATTCCCGATCAATCTGAGCACACCGTTCCTGAGGTCTTGCATCCCATCCATGAAATCGATAACGGATTGATCAGCAATATTGTAGTAGAGTGCATTGACGGTAAAATCCCGCCTCCAGACATCCTCTTCCATGGTACCGTAGACATTGTCACGGACCAGCATGCCACCCCGGAGCTCGCGATCCTGTCCATTGCCCGTTCCGGCACCCCTGAAGGTTACGACCTCGATAATCTCTCGACCGAACGTCACATGGACAATGCGAAAACGACGTCCGATCAATCGGCTGTTTTTAAACAATGCACGAATCTCTTCAGGATGCGCATCGGTTGCAATATCAAAATCCTTGGGCTGATGGCCGATCAGAAGATCACGTACACATCCTCCCACAAGGTTCGAGGAATAACCGGCCTGCAACAAGCGGTTCAACACCTTCAGGGCATTGGGACTGATGTTCGACCTGGAAAGGGTATGTTCCGAACGGGGGATGATGCGCAATGTCTTGTTCTTGTTATTCATGAATGAACTGCCGATAGGATCATGGCGACAATTCTGCCCAGACCATCGGTTTTTGAGTATAATACCCCAGAATCAACCAATATGCTCCCTTCGTCTAGTGGTTAGGACGCTGGCCTCTCACGCCGGTAACAGGGGTTCGAGTCCCCTAGGGAGCGCCAACGGTTTTCGATCCAGCCGCCAGCCGTCGGGCATTGCACATGAAAACCCATCGCAAAATCGCTTGCTTGATCATTGACCCGGCCTACCCGACTCATTCTCTCTTTTCTTGTCCTGCTCCTGCCAGTAACGTTCGCTCATCTTGCAATCCATAAAGACCATGGATACCACTGCGGCCATCGGGATAAAGATGATGAGATGGGTGACCTTAAGCTCGCCGAGGTGAAAAAAGATATAGGCCATGCTCCCCAGAACAACCAGACTCAGGAATAGTCTGATGGGGGTGATCCATTTTCTTGCAATGGCAGGAGATCGATCCGAATTCATCTTCAGCTCGGAATGATGATGTTACCCCAGAAAAAAATCAGGAAAAAACCATCAAATCCATTCAGGGGCGTTGCAGACCTGATTCAACCTGCTGGCGCACCGCTGTACCTTCCAGCACCTCGATCAATTGCAGGGCAAAATCCATGGCCGTCCCTGGACCTTTCGAGGTGATCACTCGACCATCCTGAACCACGGGTGAATCCGTCAGCATCATCCCCTCAACCTGCATGGATTCAAGGACTCCCGGAAAACTGACGGCACGCTTGTTGTCGAGGAGTCCATGCTCGGCCAGGACCTTGGGAGCGGCACAGATGGCCGCAATATAGCCACCATTGTGATCTGTCCTTTCCAGCAGGCCGATGACACGATCGTCTGCATTCAGATAATCGGCACCCGGTAATCCGCCAGGCAGAACAATCATGTCAAAGGGTTCTTCCTGAGCGGCCTGTTCAAGCGTCATGTCAGGAATCATGACAATGCCCCGACTGGCCTTGACTGGTCCATCCTTCAGACCAGCCGTCACTACCTCTACTTTTGCCCTTCTCAGCAGATCCACCACCGTAACGGCCTCGATCTCTTCAAAGCCTTCTGCAAGAGGAACGAGAACACGACTCATCTTAATTCTCCAGAGTGGACCTTTCCGAAGATATGAAACCCCTTCAAAAGATTGAGAGATTCGTATAGCTGAAAATCCTCACTTGGTTTGATGGGCTTGGACGTCTCATCCTCATCCTCTTTGGCCTTATCGGAATCACTGCCCTTTTCTTCAGAATCCGTTTTATCTTCAGCAGGCTCGGATTTATCTTTTTTGTCATCTTCAACCTTCTGCTTACTGTCTTCCGATGAAGGTTCTTCTTCATCATGACTATTATTTTCGAGGTGACCAACCAGGTCCTTCTCCTTCAGCCCTTCGATCTTCTTGTCTTCACTGATTTCACTGATCTGGTAGGAGTCATCCAGTTCTATATCAGGTACGATCCCTTCAGCCTGAATCGAGCGTCCCGAGGGAGTATAGTAGCGCGCCGTCGTCAGTTTGAGTGCTGCACCCCCCTGCATCGGCAAAACAGTCTGGACGGAGCCTTTGCCGAAACTTTTGGTTCCGGTTATCACAGCTCGACCACGATCCTGCAAGGCGCCAGAAACGATCTCGGATGCTGAAGCAGTACCCCCATTGATCATGATCACAATCGGGACGCCCTTGAGTTTTTCTCCACGTCTGGCCTTGAACTTTTTATTCGCAGAAGGAATGCGCCCCTCGGTATAGACCACCAGCCCTCCATCCAGGAAGGTACTCGCCACATCTACCGCTGCATTCAACAGGCCTCCCGGATTGTTGCGAAGATCCAGAATCAGGCCATCCAGTGGTGCTTCATTTTCTTTCTCAAGCTTTTCCAGGGCATCCTGCAACTGCTCGCCGGTCCTTTTCTGAAACTGTGTGATCCGCACATAACCATAGCCCTTTTCAAGGATTCTGGAACGAACACTCGGCACCTTGATGATGTCACGAACGATCACCACCTCAAAGGGCTGATCCTTCCCTTCCCTGAGAACCGTGAGGGTAATGGGGTCCCCGACCTTGCCACGCATGATTGCTACGGCATCCTTGAGTTCCATCCCCTTGACAGCCGTATCATCCAAACGGATGATCAGATCCCCGGCCTTGATGCCAGCACGTTGGGCCGGTGTATCGTCGATCGGCGAGACCACCTTGACAAAACCATCCTCCATGGTAACTTCAATGCCCAGTCCACCAAATTCACCTGAAGTACCCACCTTGAGATCATCAAACCCTTCGGGTTCCAGATAGGAGGAGTGGGGGTCGAGGCCACTGATCATGCCCTGCAAGGCATTCTTCAGCAGGGTTTCATCACTGACATCATCTACATATTGCTGCTTGATCGTGGAAAAGACCTCTGTAAAGGTTTTCAATTCCTGATAGGGCAGTGAATCTTTCAATGCCTGCTCCGTTGACACCTGATTGGCAGCCAGGAGTCTTTCAGCGCCTGTCTCTCCCTGTTTTGTAGCAAGGACACTGGCACCCACCGAAACAAGGACACCAATCACAAGCCCCATCAATAATACGGACAGGTTACGTGACAAACGCTTCATCAAGACATACTCCTTCATTACTGGTTACCAGAAACTATTCAGGTCATCACCTGAGCCAAATTCCAGGATTGACCGGTTTTCCATGTTCTCTGATCTCAAAATAACTGGCTGGTTCATTATCGTCACTCATTCCAGAGAACGCAACATTTTCGCCCGCTTCAACCATCTCCCCAGAAAATTTCAGCAGTGATTCATTGTATCCATATAGACTGAATACCCCATGACCATGGTCGATGATCAATAACAAACCATACCCTCTCAACCAGTCCGAGAAGACGATTTTTCCGGCATGGACTGCCTTGACCGGTGTGCCATTACTGACCGACAGCATCCAACCTTTCCATCGCAGTTCACCATATCTCTTCTGTCCAAAACGTTTTTTCAGCCTCCCCTTGATTGGCCAGGGTAGATGTCCTTTACTCTTGTAGATATTTCCTCTGGTGAACGGTTCTTTTCGGGTTGAACGTTGGCCAAGACGATTGACAAGCGCCCTGAGTCTGGCCTCTTCTTCCCTGAGATTTTTCAATCTCTGTCGATCATCCCTGATATCGGCTTTCAATGCCGACAGGAGGCGCTGGCGTGTCTTGTGCTGTGTCGACAGGGCCTCTTTTTGCTCAAGATAGGTTCGATGTGTTTCCTCGACCTGCTGCAGCCCTGCACTGATCTCCTTTTGAACCGCAGCAATTTCTTCAATCTTCTCGACCAGTCTCTGGCGCTGTTGGACCTCATCAGCATACAGAAAGTTCCGGTAGGCCATGTATCGCTGCATATCGGAGAAGGGTTGTGACCCCAAAATCTGTTGTATAACCGAATTCTTCGACATATAGTCTGCCGCCAGATAGGTCTGCAATCCTTCCTCGAGATCTTTCACATCCCTGGCAATCTCCTGCTCTCTCGCCCGCAACCGCTGCAGTTTGAGCTGCAGGGCCTTGCGGCGATCCGTGGATTTTCTCAATTTATGACTGAGCTTGCGTATCCTTGCCTCGATCTCTTGCAGACGAGATGAAAGAGACTTCAGCGATCTGTTCTTTTTACTGATCTGTCCCTCAATTGAACGTATATCCTTCTGTATTGCATCGAGGCCTTTCTTTTCAGAGGCATGCAGGATATGGCAATACAGCATTTGCCCAGCAAAAAAAAGGGTCAACAGTCCTGAATAACGGCCTGCTTTATTCAGGGTTCCCATGAGGCCACCTGCAATCAGGTCAATGTCACCAGTGGTCTTCCTGTCATCTCGGGAGGAATGGGAATGCCCATCAGATACAACATCGTTGGCGCCACATCCACCAAGCTTTCACCTTCACCAGAGATTCTGGC
>RFGN01000093.1 GCA_003696645.1 Gammaproteobacteria bacterium
ATACAGATCGCGGACCAGCACCGGATGGGAGACATGGCTGATATAACCAGGCGCAATGGTCATTGAAGGCAGCCGGTCAAATCGTCGACCGGCATAGCCGACCTCTTCCATCATCTCCCGGTTGGCAGCCTCTTCTACCGGTTCGTTCGGCTCGATACGCCCTTTGGGCAGGCCAAGCTCATAACGTTGGGTCCCTCCGGCATATTCACGAATCAGCAGCACGGTATATTTGTCAAGCATCGGAATAATGAGTACCGCGCCCCGCGGTGAACTGCTGATGCGTTCATACTGGACCTCGGTGCCATTTGAAAAACGCAGGTCCATCTGTTCGATGTGGAAACAACGCGAGCGGGCCAGACTCCGGGTCTGTAATATCTTGGGACCTTGTGGCATGTCTTTTTCCGGTTATTTGAATGAAAGCGTCAACATTTTTCCGCCGGTTTTCTCGGACAGGGTTTTGTACTCCCAGAGGAGTTCGCTATCCTGGCGGCCCAACGGCAGGGTAAAGACAGGGCTCTTGATACGTGAATAGTAGATCTTGTCATCCGAGGCCTCGTCCCCAATCAGCAGATAGGCGCCGGGAAACGGCGCATTTTCTGCGGCATGGGCAAAGGCATCTCCGATTGTTTCATGGTCACCCAGAAAGGGCGCGCCGTGCATCAGGTTATCCAGCATCTCGCCCATGCTGCCGGTATAGGTGCGGGCCTGGTTATCGGAAAACCAGGTGATGGCATCCAGCTGCTTTTCGGAACGCACTATGATGACACGCAGGACCGGGATCAGAAAGGTGGTGATGCCGTGCATGGAGCCGGTGGCATCCACGATAATGTGAAGCGTCTTTCCAGGCAGATCCTTGAGCCCCTGGATAAAGACCTCGAAATCCTTGCGTCCCTGGCCCGTGGCGAGGCCAGCCGTCTCAAGAACATGCTCGATCTGGGCGTCAACGCTGGTATAGGCCAGGGTTCCCAGCTCCTCCAGGGCCCTGGCGCGGTCATCCCTGGCCTGCTTCAGTGCTTCATCCATCTCTGCCAGTTCCTTTTTCAGTCGAGGAACCTCATACTTTTGCGAGGCGCGCGAGCTGAGCAGAATTGTGACCATCAGGAACAGGAAAGTGGCCAGCATCAGCAGAGCCATGTCGGAAAAGCTCTCGTGAAAACTGTTGCTGCTCGATGGGCGGTAACGTTTCAGCATGTCAGGTCAGCCGGAACAGTCGCTTCAATGCCGTCCGTACAGGGTGCTTGACGGCCTCATTGAGATAATGCTCCTTGCGCAACAGTTCTACGATCTCGCGATGCTCCTCAATCGTTTTGATGGCAGGATTCTTGCTGTATTTCTGGGTGATCAGGCTGTCGAGTGTGTGAATCTCCTGGATAAAGCGGCTCAATGCCTGGGTGGACTGATCGAACATGACATCCAGATTCTTGAAGCGGCGCTCAAGCACCGACAGTTCGGCACCCAGAAAGCGCAGATCCTGTTCCAGGGAAGGACGGATATCTGCAGAGCAATAGACCAGGCAGGTGCGCATCAGTTTTTCCTGCAGGTCCTCCACACCGCTTTCCGTGATCTGCGCAAAGATGCGTAACAGTACCCCGCCCAGTACCGAGCCCAACAGGGTGGTGTAAAAGGCTGTTCCCATCCCTGACATGGCATGCCGCAGTCCGCTCAGCAGCAGTTCCTGATCCTGGCCGAGCGCCTCAAGGGAAGTGGTCAACCCGGTCAGGGTAACGGTCAGGCCTATCACGGTACCGATCAGTCCCATGGTCACGAGCAGGTTCCCCAGCACCTCCACGAAACGGCTGGCACGATGAAAACGGGCAAAATCGACCTGAACCAGGGTCTCGATATCCGGTACGGTATGGGCATCCACCGTATATTGCAGGGAGTGGTAAAAACGGTCCACGGCCCGACGGGCATCTGCAGAAACGGTAATTCCCTTGAGTCCTTTGGCCTTGGCCAGATCCTCGGCCCGTTCTGCCTGAATCGTTTCAAGAGAGATGACCAGGGCCAGTATGAAACTGAAAAGCACGCCCAGAACAAAAAGAAAAAAGATCAGCCAGGTGACCTTGCTGTAGTCGCTTTTCAGATAGCTGATGATATCGGTATCGCTATACAGCATCATATAGGTGCCAAGGGCTGCAGCAGCCCATAACATCCAGAAGATGAAGGTGCGTATCGATTTTTGCGAAAAGCCGGTTTTCAGCATATGTTGCCCAGATTTGACGCAACAATCTTAGCAAGGCCGGTAACAGCTTACCAGCTTGAGACAGGAATTTTTTCATGTCGGATATTGCTGGCATAATACGGCATTTACTTGCCAATAATAGGTCTGACGATGTTTTATGAAATTCCCCTGCTGAACTGGGGAGGCTTTGTTCTGATCAACACCATCATGCTGGTGTCATCCTATTGTCTGGCATCACGACTGGGACAGAGGTTGTCCTTCCCTGCTCTCGTTGCGGCCTCGATCCTGTTGTATCTCGTCCAGGCCATTTTGTCGGTACTTCTGTTTGGGGTCGCCTTCAAGACCTTGAATGCTGTGACATTGGGTGTCTTCAATGGCGCCCTGTCCATTGTGCTGCTGGCAGTATTCTGGCGTTATCGAAGACCCTTCTACACCAGTCTCGGTCATGGCATGAATCGTTTGCTTGCCGAAAAGGATCGCTGGTTGTATGTCTTCCTGGGTCTGTTGATCCTGCAGGTGTTGCTGAATCTGGTCAAGGCCTTCGTGTTGCCGGTACACGTCTGGGATTCGTTCACCTATCATGCCTCCCCGGCCCCCATGTGGTATCAGCTTGGCCAGATCCCCCTGCAACTGGATGTGCCGGTAACCCGCATCAATGGCAAGGCATTGGGCATCACCGTTCTGATGTACTGGTATTTCATCTTTCTCAAGGACAGTGTCCTGGTCAACCTGCCGCAGACGGTCATGTCCATTGTACTGATCCTTGTCACCTTTGCGGCCTGTCGGCAGTGTGGTGTATCCAGAGGCTGGTCACTGAAGATCAGTACATTGATCTATTTTCTGCCCGTGGTCCTGCTGCACAGCGTTACGACTCAGGACCATCTGTCGATCAATACGGCCTTCTTGTGTGCCCTGTTCTTCATGCGCGAATGGGCCAAAAAAGGCGGAAAGGGAAATCTGCTTCTGGCGGGTGTGGCGATCGGGCTGATGATGCAGTTCAAGATCAATGCCGTGATCTACTTTCCCATACTGGGTCTGGCATTTCTGTATCTGCTTTGGGAGCGGGAAAAGAGCGTGCGAAAGGTCTTTTCCCTGAAGCGGCTCGGGAGGCCAGTAGCCGTTTTGGGAGTTGTCGCCATAACAGTAGGGGGGTACTGGTATGGCAAGAATCTGTATGTGTATGGAGATGTTTTTGGTCGCTTGTTTGCCCCTGGAGAGCGAGGAGTCTATGAGGTCTATGAGCCTATTCCCGACAAGGGAAACCAAGGGGTTCTGACAAATCTTTCCGGTGGTCAAAAATCTCTCCGGGTTCAGGAAAATGCCGTGAGTTCATCCGGGGCTGCACGCCGATTTGTCAAGACATCCAAGTTTGTGGAAAATCTCAGGAATTTCCCAGGCCGAATTCTGGATGCCAGATATATGTTTGAGCCAGATATCTCGTCTGTATCGGGGTTTGGGCCACAATTTTTTATCTTTGGCCTGGTGGCATTGGTGGCCGTTATCTTTTCATTGTTGAAACGAACCGCATCGTTCGATCTTTATTATGGTATCAACG
>RFGN01000621.1 GCA_003696645.1 Gammaproteobacteria bacterium
GATATCCGGATGCTGGTCGATTATCTGGTCGATCCTGCTCAGTGCCGAAGCGGTGGTATCACCGGGGATGCCGGCATTGATGACCTGCAGGCCAAGCATGTGTCCGAGTTGGGAAGGATAGTCTTCTCCAGGGGCTGCCCCTGTTCCATATGTGAGACTGTCGCCGAAGGCAATAATATGGTTTCCCCGGGGAGGATTGTTGACAATTTCATAATCCTTGGGGGCAAGATGGTTGAAGAGGAGAAGGGCCGCAATCAGCATGATCAACCACCGCCATGGAGATGTTGCCATTGACCGAAACATCAGGCCTGCATTGAGAAATCATCAGAAAGGGGTTTCATGCAGATAATTTGCCATAAACTTGTCGGGATGTCTTGATGTTCTCTCAGAATATAGTATGATGACTGGCTCACTGGTGCGGGGTGGAGCAGCTTGGTAGCTCGTCGGGCTCATAACCCGAAGGTCACAGGTTCAAATCCTGTCCCCGCTACCAAATGCTTGTTTGAAGATTGTGAGGCCCCTGATGTGGGGTTTTTGTTTATCTGAGGGAGGGCCATGAGGCCCTTTTTTATTGGGATATTGAATACTGTTGAGGACATACTGCGCAACTTGGCGCGTCAGACCGCTGAAGGTCTGGGTTACGAATTTGTGGGGATCGAGTACCTGACCATGGGGCGGGATTCCCTGTTGAGGGTTTATATTGATACCGATACAGGCGTCACCATAGATGGTTGTGCCGAAGTCAGCAGGCAACTCAGTGTAGTGCTGGATGTTGAAGATCCGATACCGGGGAACTATACCCTTGAGGTCTCTTCTCCTGGACTGAATCGACCTCTGTTCAGTTTGGAGGATTATGCCCGATTTGTTCAGCGACGTGCCAAGATAAGGTTGAGACAGATGCTGGATGGCCGTAGAAACTTCAAGGGCCGTATCGAGGCGGTTGAAGCGGACAAGGTGGTACTTAAGGATGCAGATGGGAACATCTTTCACGTTCCATTTTGCGAGATACAGAAAGGTCATTTACTGGTGGATTAGCAATAATTGATTGAGCAATTGACATTATGAGTAAAGAAATTATTTTGGTCGTCGAGACAGTCTCCAACGAGAAGGGGATTGACCAGGAAATCATATTCGAAGCGCTGGAGGCAGCGTTGGCCTCGGCAACTCAAAAAAAATACAACGGAGATATTGATGTCCGGGTTGAAATTGACAGGGGCACAGGCGACTATCGCACATTTCGTCGCTGGATGGTGGTCGATGATTCGGCAGAAGACACCGAGATTGAAAACCCCGATGCCGAGATCAGTTTGTCAGAGGCACAGCAAAGATATCCAGACATTCAGGCGGGTGAATATGTTGAGGAACCAATAGAGTCCATTGCCTTTGGCCGGATTGCTGCGCAGATGGCCAAACAGGTGATTATGCAAAAGGTTCGTGAAGCGGAACGTCAGAAGGTTGTCGAACTCTATCAGGACCGTGTTGGAGAACTGGTCACTGGAACTGTCAAGCGGGTTGATCGGGGCAATGTATTTATTGATCTGGGAGGGGGTGCAGATGCCATCATTCCCCGTGAGGAAATGATTCCACGAGAAACGGTCCGAGTGGGTGACAGGATAAGGGGTTATCTCAAGGAGGTACGCACCGAAACACGTGGTCCGCAGCTTGTTGTTTCCAGAACAGCACCGGAACTGATTGTCAGGCTCTTTGAACTTGAAGTTCCGGAAGTCGAGGAAGGTAGCCTCTCCATTGTAACAGCAGCCCGGGATCCGGGTTCAAGAGCGAAAATTGCGGTCCAAAGCAAGGATTCCCGTGTAGATCCTGTTGGTGCCTGTGTAGGCATGCGCGGCTCAAGGGTACAGACGGTCTCCAATGAACTGGCCGGAGAACGTGTCGATATTATTCTGTGGGATGAAAGCCCGGTACAGTTTGTCATCAATGCGATGGCCCCGGCAGAGGTCAAATCCATCGTGGTGGATGAAGACAGCCACAGCATGGATATTGCTGTGGCCGAAGAACAGCTGGCTCAGGCCATAGGGCGGGGCGGCCAGAATATCACCCTTGCCAGCAAGCTGACAGGCTGGGAACTGAATGTGATGACCGAAGAAGAGGCTGAAGAGAAGGCTTCGGTTGAGACAGAGCGGCTACAGAAGATGTTTGCCGAACAACTGGATATTGATGATGATGTGGCAGCCATTTTGGTATCAGAAGGATTTGTCAGCATTGATGAGGTGGCCTATGTCCCTGAGCAGGAGCTGTTGGCCATAGAAGGCTTTGATGAAGCGCTTGTGGAGGAATTGCGCAATCGCAGTCAGGATGCGCTGCTGACAAAGGCCATTGCCGAAGAGGAGAACCTGGACAGCGAGATTGTTGGTGATCTGCTGGATGTGGAAGGGATCGACTTTGACCTGGCAAGCAAAATGGTGAGTCATGGTATCAAGAACAAGGATGAATTGGCTGAACAGTCGGTTGATGAGTTGATGGAGCTGGAAGGGATGGATGAGGAACGTGCTGGCAAATTGATTATGGCTGCGCGTGAATTCTGGTTTGCTGATGGCGATGATGAGTAAGTAAATTCAAGGCAGTACGGGGTGTACACCGATGGCTGAAATGACAGTAAAACAATTTTCTGAAACGGTGAAGGTTCCACTGGAACGTCTGCTTAAACAGATGCAGGAAGCGGGGCTGAAGGACAAGGATGAAAATTCTCCGATCTCGAACGAAGAGAAGCGGCTGTTGCTGGAATTTTTGCGAGGTCGTCACCAGTCCAGGGATTCTGGCGCAGCAGCTGGAACCAAGAAGGTGGTCTTGCGACGCAAGAGTACCATGGAATTGCCGCAACGTTCTGCGACGACCGCTACTGGCCCAAGGGGTGGTCGTGGTGGAGCAGCTGCCTCTACAGGCAAGAAAGTTAATGTGGAGGTTCGCAAGAGACGTACCTATGCCCGTCGTAGTGATCTGGAATCTGCAAGGAAAGCTGCAGAAGAACAGGCGGAACAGGAAATATC
>RFGN01000622.1 GCA_003696645.1 Gammaproteobacteria bacterium
ACCGAGATCTATGTGACACATTTCCTTGGTCTAGGTGGGGGAAAAACATTCTTGCGCCGGTATGCTTCCCGTCCGAATAGCTATCCGCACAATGACCCGGATATGCACCGTGCCATTGTGAACAACCGAAGTATCTTCTACAAGAACTATAGAAGGTATGGGAAGAAATATCCAAGGACATATGGGCAGGTTTACGCGCTACTGGATCACAAGACCAAGCCCCTCATGCAGATGTTTGCACCATTTGAGGCATCATTGCTGAGTGGTGCCGGTGGGCCATACACGGTAGGCACTGGAACGCTTCCGTGGACTCCTGCATCAGCAGAACCCATCGATTTCACCAATGTCGATCCATCCTTGGTTTCTCTGGTCGAAAAAGCTGGCGCTGCTGCTGGGGTCGCATCAATTGGCTTCATCAAGGGGTATTCGTCTTCAAGCGGGCCTGATGCTGCTGGCAATCCTGCCAATGACTACTATTCGCTTGGCAAAGCACTACTGGTGGACATTTCCCAGATGTCCAACACGCAACGACGTGCGTTCATTGAATATCTTGCCAAGAACGGTGCCAAGGGATTGGGTATCGGTATCTCCAAGGTCCATGTCGATCTACGCAGCGGCGGAAAGGTCGCATGGAAGCTAAGCGGGGGTAATGGCTGGTGCCGGGATATTCTCAAGGCAGCCGGTTTCAGGGGTGCTTAATTTGTAGCCGCGACGTTTTCGGATAAGATCACCACTTCGGTCATTGCGTTTCGCAAATTCTCCTGCGGACCTACGTGGTAGAAGTGTTCCATTGTGCGCTGCGGGTATTCCGAGAACCACTTGTCCACATAGCCGTTGCGGCGATACTTGTTCTCAAGCCACATGGAAAGTGCGAATCCTGCCTTTGTTTTAAGCAGGGCCTTGGCAAGGTCGTCTGCCTCTTCTTCAGTGAATCCGTTGTAGTAATCGACGTGCCGCCCGATATAGGGCGGGTCGCAGTAGATCAGATCGCCCGGTTTGGCGTCTGCCACCGTGACGCGCCAATCCTGAACGGCAAAGTCCCATTCCTTGCCTTCCATCACATGCCGCGCCCACTCGACCTGATTGACGATCTTGGTGATGAGCGCCGGACGGAATCGCTCTGGCTTGCGGCAGAACGGAACGTTGAAGCCGCCCTTTCTATTGAATCGCATCATCCCATTGAAGCAGGATCGGCTCAGAAACAGAAAGTCGAACGGGTCGCCGTGTTCGTTAAAGCGCTCCCGGATGGTGTAGTAATGGGACTCACCTTTCTCGCGCAATTCGGCTCCTTCCCGTTGTAGGTATTCCCGAACAGAGTCTCCATTGATTGATCCATCCTGAATGCCCCGATAGAGATTGATTATGTGCTCGTTGGTATCGGCGAGAAGCGCTCGTTTGGGACCGATATTGAGCGCAACCACGGCAGAGCCAACAAAGGGTTCTATCCATCGGCCGTTGCCATCCCATTTTATGGATCGTGCAATAATCGGGACGACCTTAGTTTTGATACCTTGTGTCTTGATAGGCGGGGCTTTGGGGGCAATGGTGCGGGGTAGCAGCATCAAAGATCTGGCTCCTTACTATGTTAGACCTACTTTATCTAGCGCTACTGGTATCTATTTTTCAAAGAGATGTCAGTGGTTATCTTAGATAAGCATCCCCTTTATGCTGTCAAGATGCTCCTTGGTGTCCTCGTGATCCTGATAGTAGATC
>RFGN01000623.1 GCA_003696645.1 Gammaproteobacteria bacterium
CAAACAACACACTCCGGAACGCCCCCAAAGAATTCAAACATCCTTACATGAGCTTCTATCCAGTCCTCGAGATTCTGGGTCCAACTTGCAAAAGCAAAAGTGTAATTCGATGCTCCCAAAACCCCGACAAAAATTTGGGCTTGTTTAATCTCGCCAGTGCGCGGGTTATGAATTGGCATTGTCTTGCCCGAATAATCCACAAAGACCTTCTCGCCAGCGCGGTAATCCTGACGCATATATTTCTTCATCGTTTTTCTGAAATTTCGAAATCCCTCGCAAAATGAACTGTATGCGAGGCCATCGGGATGCTCCGCTAGATATTCCAAATGGAGTTGTTGCAAGGTCGCTCCCTTCTTTTTCATTTCCTGATAAATCATTTCCCAATCGGGCTGTGGACGTTTCATTCGCTTTTTTCTCGTCACTGAAGGAAACAGCCTTTGCTCAAGTTCATAGTCATCCATACCATGGGGCAACGGCCAGCTTAGACCAGCGGCCTGAGCCCTGGTCAGATAGTTCGTAACCGAGTCTCGAGAAATGGAAAGCGATCTTGCAATCATGCGGTTGCTATGCCCCTTCGCATGCAATCGAAGCACATCTCGAATCTTTCGCATATTGATCCTCCTGTTTGCCATAATCGCCGGCTAGACAGCCTTTGCCCAAAAAAAATCACAAGCCATATGCTTTCAGGATTATACCCCTGAGCATTTGATTCACGGCTTGTTTCGAACCTGTATGCTCCGGTTCACGCAATACCCTGATCTCTTCCGTTTCCGTTAACACCAGCACTCCTGCCCATTCAGGAATTTTATCAGGCGAAAAGTTCGGAACGGCATGATGTGTGGCGATCCAGAAAAAATCACAATACGGAGCCATCTTTACCAGCTTGGATAGGGCTTTCCCGTGAAACCTTCCGATGATTTCAATGCCATGGAGACACAGCGGATCTCGCACGCTTCTTTTTATCGCCACTACAGCATCAAAAATGGGGCGCGCAAGTGTTTCTGATTTATATCCAATGCAGGCGTCGTCTACCACATCAGGTCGCACGTTGCTCAGCACCTTGATGAAGTACGGTTGCATACAATCCAGCCACATTGGGGCCGATTCCTTTATAGCCGTGTATATCTCGCCTTCGCGGACTTTTGCTGCCTGGAACTCATTGGAGCGATCAACCTTTACTGAGGAATAATGCTTGCCTCGCGCGGTCTGGCCCGCAAGCGCCGGCCGAAAGGCCTGCCACTTCTCGCGAAGCGCCTGTCTGCGGACCTCTCCCCGAATCACTTTATCCATAAGAACGTAGGCATCATCCGGCTCCATGACTCTATTGAGCTTCTCCAGCAATTCTAGATTTTCAGGGCTGACATAGTCTTGAAGCTCTTGTAATTGGGGATAATGGAGAGAAGGTTCCATCTTTTCGGCAGCGGCCTTGAGGTTCTTATATTTCCTCCCCGCCGAAAGGTAACGCCAAAGTGTTGCCCGCCCCAAACCAATCTTCTTGCCAAAATCTTCAATCCATTTGGAGAAAGATTCCGATTCCCCCTGCCAATATTTCGTTGTCTGCACTGAATTCAGGAGAGCACTGATTTGTGGCCACGAACGCGCCTCGCCGGCCTCAATGGCGCGGAGTTCTCTTTGGATTTCCTTCTTGCTCATTGCAGACATAGGCCAAACCTAGCACACTTACCGGATGGTGTCTAGCCGGCGCGTATCAGATCCCTTTCCTTTCTTTATGTGGGACTCGGTTGTTCCTATGATTCCCATCCATCAGGAGGAGATTAATTGACCACGACCAAAGGTATTGGGCTTCGTCAGCTTGAGTCGCATCTATGGCAGGCGGCCAATATCCTCCGTGGCCCGGTGGATGCATCGGATTTCAAGACCTACATCTTCCCACTGCTTTTCTTCAAGCGCATTTCGGATGTATATGACGAGGAGTATGCGGCTGCCCTGTCTGAGTCCGATGGTGATATTGAATATGCCCAGTTCCCCGAGAATCACCGTTTCCAGATTCCCGAGGGCTCGCACTGGAATGATGTCCGCGCGTTGAGCAGCAATATCGGCTTCGCTTTACAGCAAGCCATGCGCAACATCGAGCAGGCCAACCCCGACACATTGCATGGCATCTTTGGCGATGCGCAGTGG
>RFGN01000624.1 GCA_003696645.1 Gammaproteobacteria bacterium
GGATGACAGTTTCGACATGCTCATCAGCGTGGATGTGATGGAGCACGTTGGCCAGCCGGAGCAGATGACCCGTGAAATAGCCCGGGTGCTGAAACCCGGTGGCCTGGCGCTCATCACCTTTCCACAAATCAACTTTCCCATCACCTACGATCCGGTGAACTACCTGGCCGGCAAGCGGCTCATTGCACAGGGTGCTTATGCTTTTGGGCACGAGTACCTGATCGATCCTGCACAGTTTGAACAATGGGCTGAAAAATACGGCATGGAGGTGCTGGATGAGAAAAACCTCAGCGGCCACCTGGTGGCGCTGGTGGAGATGTACTGGACGGGCATCATTCAAAGCATTTTCAAAGCCAATGCCCGCAATGTTTCCGGAACGGAAAACAAGGCTGCCAAACTGCGCCCCTCCACCAAAGAACCTTTCCTGGTACCACTGACCGATGCTTTCCTCGCCCTTGATCGTTGCCTCTTCAGCAATGCCAAACACAGCGTGGGGAAAGGGTTTGTGGTGAGGAAGAAGTAGGATTTAGCTGGTAGCTCGTGGCTCGTAGCTCGTGGCTGGTAGCTCAGTAGTTATAATCCTCCATAATCTTGCATAATCCTCATAATCTCAAATAAACCACAGAGTGAAACAGAGTTATTACACGGAGTTTCACAGAGTTTGACACGGAGTTTCACGGAGCTAGCGCCCCAAACCCTACACCAGGGATGAGGGATGAGGGAGCTAGCGCTCCAAACCCTACACCCTAAACTCTACACTTTTTTAACCGCAGAGTAATAGGAGTTAATAGCAGAGTAAAACAGAGTATGCCTGCTTAACCCTATTCCTAAGTTACACAGAGAGACACTGAGGAGCCACGGAGAGGCACGGAGATGAAAGAGCTAGCGCCCCAAACCCTACACCCTAAACCCTAAACCCTACACCCTACTCCCTACTCAAATACCTGTCTGTACAGCTCTTCCACTTTTCCGATGGTTTTGATCTTGATTTTGTAGCGGGAGGTATCCAGGCCGGTGGTGTTGTATTTCGAGATGTAGATTTGGCGGAAGCCGAGGCGGTCGGCTTCCTGGATGCGCTGTTCGATGCGGTTGACGGAGCGCACTTCCCCGCTGAGGCCTATTTCGCCGGCGAAA
>RFGN01000625.1 GCA_003696645.1 Gammaproteobacteria bacterium
CTGGCCGAGGCTGCAATTTTGCCCGATGACGGCTCCCGGCATGACGTGGCAGAAGTGCCAGATTTTGGTGCCTTTGCCGATGGCGGCGCCGGGATCGATGATGGCGGATTCATGCACCCAATAGCCTTGGTACTGAGGATTTGAGGAGGCCTCCCTCCGGCTTTCGCTTTGAGGATTTGGGGAGGCCGCCCGCAAGCCATCGCTTTGAGGATTTGAGGATTCGAGGGGAGCAAGGGTTGGAGGGAGAGGGGGCGATTCTGTGCCATAATGGACCTCCGGTTCACTGGCTCGGTCCAACTGGGTGTTTCGCAAGGCATTGAGTTTATTGGCCAGTTCTTCCACCATGGGTCGAAACTTCGCTTCTTCCCGGGAGTCTGTGAATTTCAATTCAACAGCCAACAACAAATGACTCAAAAGTTCCATCAGGCTGCTGTATGCTAATTGCGTAAAATGAGCCTGATCCCGGGAAGATTTTCTCGAACATCCTTCCGCAATGTTGGATGCCACCGATACCGCTGCCCGACGCATCTGAGAGGTTAGCCCATACTTTTCCTCACCGGGAAAGTTCCTACTCAATTCGTACACGTACCCCACTAGCTTGCGGGCAAGCTGCCAAACCTCCAATTTTTCGAAATAAAATGTATAAGCCACGCGCTTTCCTGGTTTGCTTTTCTTTACCCAACCCCAACCCAAACCCCCTCCCAATCCTCAAATCCTCAAATCCCCAAATCCTCAAATCCCCAAATCCTCAGATCCTCAGATCCTCAAATCCTCAGTCCCTAAAAAAACGCACCACCGTTTCCGTGACCCGATCGATTTCTTTGGAAGTCATCTCCGTGTGGATGGGTAAGGAAAGGACATCCCGGCAAAGAATTTCCGTCGTCTCCAGCGGTTTCCCATCCCACCATTTTTCGAATGCTTTCTGCCGATACAGCGGAAGTGGATAGTAGACATTGCAGGGAATTCCGGCTGCCTGCAGATGGGCTTTCAGGGCCTCCCGACGGCCGTTTTTCACCTGCAGGGTGTATTGGTGAAAGACGTGGGTGGAGTGGGGGAGTCGGGTCGGGGTTTGCAGATCCTGAATTTCGGAGAACCGATCGTCGTAGGAGGCGGCGGCTTGGCGGCGAGCGCGATTGAAATCGTCCAGGTGTCTGAGTTTGACGCGCAAGATGGCGGCTTGCAGGGCATCGAGGCGGCTATTCACGCCGATGAGGTCGTGGTAGTAGGTTTTCTTTTGGCCGTGATTGGCGATCATGCGGAGGCGTTCGCCGAGGGCGTCGTCGTCGGTCATGAGGGCGCCGCCGTCGCCGTAGCAGCCGAGGTTTTTGGAGGGGAAGAAAGAGGTGGTTCCGATATGCCCCATGGTGC
>RFGN01000626.1 GCA_003696645.1 Gammaproteobacteria bacterium
CATGTATTGGGGAGTGGGCCGTGTGACGGCATCCACCCTGTAATTGCCCGAAGGGTGAAGGGTGGTATCCGTATCCAGCTCCCGGTGATAAAACAAGGCAAACTCCTCGTAGCTTACCTCGTAACGGCCCATCCAGAAACTGTCCACTTTCACCTGTTTGCCGGTTGCATCTGTACCCATTGAAAATGTTCCACCTGGAATCAACACCATTTCAAAACTGACCTCTGAGCCGGGAATGGGAATGAGGCGGATGGTCTGTGCAGAGGTTGTGGAAAAAGAGAAAAGAAAGCTGAACAGGAAAATTGACAGTAACCGCATGGCTTGAAGATTAGGTTTGGACGATCAAAGAAATACGATTCAGATGATTCGGGGTCTATTTGGTGATTCGGTTATTTTTCTTCGTCAAATTTTTATTGAAGAAGTATATTCAATACTTTGTAGCTCAGGATGATTGGTATTTCCATTATTTACAAATATTCTGGCCATGAAAACTCTCACCTTCTCACTATTTGTTTCCCTTCTGTTGTATTGTTCTTGTCAGCAAAAAGAACAGGTTCCCGATTCGGACAATTTTAACCTGGTAAAATTAGCGGACGGCGTTTATGCCTGCATCAACAAGACGGGAGGGAAAGCCATCTGCAATGCAGGCATTGTTGACCTCGGTGATGCAAGCTTGGTATTTGATCCGTTCCTTTCTCCCCGGGTGGCAGAAGAACTCCATCAAACCATTCATGCGCTGGGCCTGCCCCCGGTGAAATACGTTGTGAACAGCCATTACCACAACGACCACATCCGCGGTAACCAGGTTTTTCCTGAGGATGCGCAAATCATCAGCACGCCTAAAACAGCCCAATTAATTGCAGAAAAAGAGCCACAGGAACTGGCTGCCGAAGCGGGCTATGCGCCGAAGCAACTGGCCTTCTTCGATTCGCTTCAGCAAAATTTCCAGGGAGATACCCTGAGCCGTGATTACCAGTCCATCAATATGTGGAGGGCTTACTTTAAAGTGCTGACCGAAAGCATCGGCAACATAAAAACCCGGGTGCCCACCTCATTCGTGGATGCAAAGAAAATCATCGAGGGGCCGGAACGCCAGGTCACAC
>RFGN01000627.1 GCA_003696645.1 Gammaproteobacteria bacterium
GCGAACTCGCCATTCTGGATTTCCTTGAGGATGCGTTTCATCTCGGCCTTGGTGTCTTCGTTTACTACACGCGGCCCCCGGGTCAGATCGCCATATTCTGCTGTATTGGAGATGGAATAGCGCATATTGGCAATCCCCCCCTCGTACATCAGGTCGACGATCAATTTGAGCTCATGCAGGCATTCAAAATAGGCCATTTCCGGGGCATAGCCTGCCTCGGTCAGGGTTTCAAAACCAGCCTGAACCAGTGCTGTCGCCCCCCCGCATAGTACTGCCTGCTCCCCAAACAGATCCGTTTCGGTCTCTTCACGAAAGGTGGTTTCAATGATTCCAGTACGACCGCCACCGATGGCAGAGGCATAGGACAGTGCGATAGACTTGGCCTGACCAGTGGCATCCTGTGCCACTGCAATCAGATCCGGAATGCCACCTCCCCTGGTAAATTCGCTACGCACGGTATGACCCGGTGCCTTGGGGGCAATCATGATCACATCCAGGTCAGCGCGGGGTTCGATCTGCCCAAAATGGATATTGAAGCCATGCGCAAAGGCCAGTGCAGCACCCTGCCTCAGATTCGGTTCCAATACCTCACGATAGAGACGGGCCTGATGTTCATCTGGAGCCAGAACCATGACCACATCCGCAGCAGCCGTAGCCTTGTCAATGGATTCCACCTTGAGACCGGAGGCCTCTGCCTTGGCGGCAGACGCGGAACCCGGTCGCAATCCGACGATGACATTGACGCCGGAATCCTTGAGATTATTGGCATGGGCATAGCCCTGTGAGCCATAGCCGATAATGGCAACGGTTTTCCCCTGAATGATAGATAGATCAGCATCCTTGTCGTAATAGATATTCACTTCTTGTTCTCCTGAAATTAAATATGCAATCCTTTTTCTCCGCGAGCAATTCCGGTAACGCCAGATCGAACTGTCTCGATGATATCTTTTTTGTCCAGGGCCTCAATGAAGGCATCCAGCTTACTGCTGGTCCCGGTGACCTCGATTGTATAGGTCTTTCCGGTGACATCCAGAATCCTGCCTCGAAAGATATCACTCAATCGCTTCACTTCGTCACGGTTGCTGGAAGTTGTCCGCACCTTGACCATCATCATCTCCCGCTCCACATGCTCGCCTTCTGTCAGATCCAGCAGCTTGACCACATCCACCAGCTTGTTCAGCTGCTTGGTAATCTGTTCTATTACAGCATCCGAACCGCGGGTTACCAATGTCATTCTTGACAGGGTCGGGTCTTCCGTTGGCGCCACAGAAAGGGATTCGATATTGAAACCACGTGCAGAAAACAGGTTGGAAACCCTGGACAGGGCACCCGCTTCATTCTCGAGCAATACAGAAATAATATGGCGCATCCCTATTTCTCCCTCTCAAGAATCATCTCATGATGCCCGGCTCCGGCTGGAATCATGGGGTAGACATTTTCCGACTGGTCAGTCAGAAAGTCCATGAAGACCAGTTTGTCCTTCATGGCAAAGGCCTCTTTCAGGGCAGGCTTGACGTCGGCCGGGTCCTCGATACGCATGCCAACATGTCCGTAACTCTCTGCCAGCTTGACGAAATCGGGTAGAGAATCCATATAGGACATGGCATAACGGCCCTCATAAAACAGCTCCTGCCATTGACGCACCATACCCATATAACGATTGTTCAGGTTGACGATCTTGATCGGCAACATGAACTGCTTGCAGGTTGAAAGCTCCTGAATACACATGCTGATGCTGGCTTCACCGGTAATACAGGCTACCTCATCCTTGGGATGCGCCAGTTTAACGCCCATGGCAGCCGGCAGGCCAAACCCCATCGTTCCCAGTCCGCCGGAGTTGATCCACTGATTGGGACGATCAAACTTGTAGAACTGTGCGGCCCACATCTGATGCTGCCCTACATCAGAGGTAACATAGGCCTTGCCTTTTGTAACCTCGTAAAGCGCTTCGACCACGGATTGAGGCTTGATGATCTCGGTACTGTGATCATATTTCAGACAGTCGCGATCCTGCCATTCCTTGATCTGATTCCACCAGGTCTTGAGCGCTGCCTTGTCCGGTTTCTTTCCCAGATCCTCAACGGCCTTGATCAACTGCTTGAGGACGGTGGACACACTGCCAACAATCGGCACATCGACGCGGACACATTTCGAGATCGAGGCCGGATCGATATCGATATGGATAATCTTGGCCTGGGGACAAAACTTCTTCACATCTCCCGTGACCCGATCATCAAAACGGGCGCCAACTGCAAGCAGAACATCGCAGTGATACATGGCCATGTTTGCCTCATAGGTACCATGCATTCCCAGCATGCCGAGAAACTGCTTGTCGCTTCCAGGATAGCCGCCGAGCCCCATCAATGTATTGGTGATCGGATATCCGAGGGTTTTGGTCAGTTGAGTCAATTCTCTTGATGCCCCTCCCAGGATTACGCCACCACCAGTGTAGATCATCGGACGTTTGGCTGACAGCAACATTTTGGCAGCCTTCTGAACCTGTCTCAGGTTTCCCCGTTGCACCGGGTTATAGGAGCGCATGCTGATACTTTCAGGATATTCAAAGCGGGTTTTCTGTGCCGTAATATCCTTGGGAATATCTACCAATACCGGCCCAGGGCGGCCGGTCGTTGCAATATAAAAGGCCTTCTTGATAACGGTTGCAAGATCCTCAACTCGCTTGACCAGGAAATTATGCTTGACACAGGGTCGTGTGATGCCAACATTGTCGGCCTCCTGGAAGGCATCATTACCAATCAGTGGTAAAGGGACCTGTCCGGAAAAGATCACCATGGGGATGGAATCCATGAAGGCCGTGGCGATTCCCGTCACTGCATTGGTCAGCCCGGGACCTGAAGTCACCAGAACAACACCGGGTTTACCAGTAGAGCGCGCATAGCCATCTGCGGCGTGGGCTGCCCCCTGTTCATGTCGGGCCAGGATATGTCTCACCTTTTCCTGCTGAAAGAGGGCATCATAGATATGTAAAACCGCGCCACCAGGATAACCGAAGATGAACTCCACCTTTTCTTCCTGGAGACTGCGAACAAAGATTTCCGCACCCGTTAACTGCACAGCATTGAATCCTTAATCTAGAGACGTAAAAATCAAACGTTCAACATTACCTTTATTTCATGGTTGGGTCAAGGTGAACACCTTTCAAGGCGGCCTTCAACCCAGCATCAAGAGGACTTACTTTTGCAAGGGCCTGTTGATACTGATGGGCAAGGTTCCGGTGACCGAGGCGTTCTTCAAGATGCCACAGGGCACGCAGGGTATCTTCATGCTGCGGGTCCACACTGAGAATCTTCATCAGTGCCTGTCGGCGATTCATTCCTTCGGGAAGTCCCTGACTGAGAGAGGCAAACAATTGATCGGCATAGGTTCCACGAATCCATGGATCGTCCGGATTGGCCTGATGCGCCAGTCGCAACAATCTCTGTGCCGGCATGAATTCACCACGAAGCTGATGCCACCAGCTCCGATATATCAGCTGTGTTGAATAATAGCGGGCCTCGATGTCTCGTTGGGTGGAAATCCCAAGCTGTTCTCTTGCTTGATCCAGGCCCACACGATGATTCAACAACCAATCGAGCAGCTCTGGCAAGGGGGAATGCAACCGATAGCGCAGTGTCGCCAGTCGATACTCGACATGAGGATTCCATTCCGACTCAACCGGGCCTTCAGAATCAACCAGATTGCGGACCTGCCCCCAGTACCGTCCCAACCATATCTTTCTTGCCTCATCGGTGATTCTGGAAGCAGGTGGCAGAATAAAGCGAGGCGCCCCAACCAATGCCATCCGGAAACCATCCACGAAGACCATTGCATTCGGAAAAACCCGCTGGAACCCTCTTAAAACAGTCTTCAGGGTGACAATGTCAAATTGGTTCAGGGCCAGCCATTGAACAAATATACCCGAACTTGTGAGGCGATTTCGCGCTCGCTCGAACTGTTCTACAGACAGTAGCGTGCTTCTTCCTGCCAGGTCGGGATGAAAGACATCACCAACGATAATGTCAAACCGCTCGGTCGAACGGAGCAAATAACGCCTGGCATCATCACGAATGATCTTCATGTTCTCCGTAACACCTTCATTCACCGGTGCGAACCAGTCACGGGATGCCTGTACAGCTCCTTGAGACAATTCAACCGCCGTTCGATGAAGATCTTTGTGAAACAGTGTTCCAGAAGCGGTAATCCCTGTCCCCAGCCCCAAGAACAGGATAGATTCTGCTTCCGGCTTCAGTGAAAGTGGCAGCCGGGATTGGTTTCTCTGAGTCTGCACTGCATTCGGATCTGTCGAGGC
Organism: Gammaproteobacteria bacterium; assembly: GCA_003696645.1. GTDB lineage: Bacteria > Pseudomonadota > Gammaproteobacteria > J025 > J025 > J025. The sequence continues at coordinate 4,310 of RFGN01000627.1, forward strand.
ATCCATGCGCTGCAGGTCAGTCAGCAACAGCCGTTGTCCATCCGGGCGTTCCACAACATGAGTAATGCTGACAGCATCCTCATAACGAAACTTTTCAATATCTCCGGTATGCAGTGCGGCTGAAAGCCGATGGGGTGCCGGCCACTCTGCCAGGTCAGTCATAAACAGCACCAGAAGAAGCAGCCCACACATCCCGACAGCCAGGACAGCTCTTGACCTTGGCGTGGCCCAATAAACCCCCAGGAGTCCCATCACAAAGCCGGCGACCACTACAGTTTTGGGCGTCCCCAAATATGGAATCAATACAAACCCGGCCAATAGTGCACCTATGCCTGCACCCATGGCATTGGCACCATACCATCTAGCACCAAGATATCGAGAAGAGCTTTCATCACTGCTCTGCCATCGAACCAGAAGGGGAAACCATGCGCCCAGCAGAAGAGTAACCGGAAAAGTCATCAAGAATATGGCTGCTGCATCAAGAACCATGGCTGTTGCAAGGGAATCCGCTTCATGTCGATTGACCCATTCGACCAGTAACGGAAATGCCCATATCCCCGCCAATACAAAGATCACTGCAAGAACGGGCATGAAATTGAGGCAATGAATACGTCGCCCTTTGTCGAGCTGTCTGGCTGCAATGCTTCCCAGACCTATTCCCATCAAATAGATGGCCAATATGATCGCCAGAACATATTCCGTTCGAAGGAACGCCAGGCCATACAGACGCACCCAACCAATTTCCAGTACAAGTGCTGCAGCGCCTATGCCGGCATAGGGCAACAGTGGCAGCCATCTGCCTGCTCTTCCCTTTTGGGGACTGATCTGACAAGTAGGAAGATAATCAGAGTTGTGTCGATCCAGTATCCACGCGCTCCAGGCAACCAGCAATCCAAGCATGGAGAGCACCAGCACTGATGCCTTTAACCCGAAAGCAGGAAGAAGCCAGAGTGGCAACATCGCCCCAATCGCACCTCCCAGAGTATTGAACCCGTAAAGTGTCCCGGTCATCCCTCCGGCATTGTCTCCTGCTCGCAGGATAACAGCAAAACCCAGCCCCATCGCTACAGTTGGTGGTGCCAGAAAGATCATGGAAATGACTGTCTGCAATCCGTACCAGACTGTTACCGAAGCGTCCTGACCCAAAACCGACAGTACCGGCATCATCTCTTGTACCAGCCAGACAAAGCCCATGCCAAACAGGGCAACTCCACCCTCCAAAAGAGCAAATGTTTTCAGAGGATGCTGGAGAGTCGTCGCAAGACGATACCCCAGGAAACTGCCAGTTCCCAGGCCCAGCATGAACATCGCGACTGTAACTGAAATCCCGAAGGTACTGACACCAAACAACAGAGTCAGTACCTTGCTCCAGAGCACCTCATAGCCCAGCGCCAATATGCCGGAACAGGCATACAGGGCGATCAGGCCGCAGTTGAAACTGCGAGATGACGAAGGGTTTGTCACCTTCAGAATGGAAAAAACCAGACCACTGCTGCCACGGCATGTGCAATCGCGAGAGTCACGGATAGGCCGGCAAACAGCATGTGGGCAGCAAATACGGTTTTTTTATAGATTACCATGGCAACCCCCAGCCCTGCAGTCAACAGGATGAAGATCAACAAGGCAAATCCCATGAAAAACAGGATGCGATGACGCGACTTGTCGCTAACCCGTTGTGTTTCAGAGCCAGCCTGCGGTTCAACAAACTGTTGCATCACGGCAACATCGTGATCGGCTTGCCCTGCAGAAGGAGGCGTTGCACCAGCCTGGATGGGAACAATGGAAAAAAACAGCCCCACGATGAGTGCCCGCATACCCTGCCTGAAAAATATGTCCACTTTAGCTAACATCAGATTCATTACTATACCGAATACTGTCCCTGTTCACGATATTTCTCAATTGGCATTTCACCAATCCTGTAGTCTGTTTTGTTCAGCCAATCTTCAAGTTGATCGGCTGGGAGTGGGGAACAGATATGAAAACCCTGTACCTGGTCCGATTTCATTTCAGAAATCTCAGCCATGATCTTCTGATTTTCAACACCCTCCGAGACCACAAGTTTACCCAGTGAATGGGACAGGTCAATGACACTTTTGACGATTGCCCGATGCTCACGACTCTTGAACATATTGAGCACGAATGACTTGTCTATCTTGACTACAGAAACAGGCAGTGAAACCAGCTGTGTCAATGAGGTATAACCACTACCGAAGTCATCCATGACCACATTGATTCCCATTTTTATGATTTCTCTGAGAACCTTCTGTGCCAGTGCAGGATCCCGCATGACCATGCTTTCAGTCACTTCCAGCTCCAGGTAATCTGGAAGAACCTGATATTGGTCCAGCAGAATTCTGATGTTTCTCAGCAGGGACTCGTCCAGAAGGTTTCTTGCAGAAAGATTGACCGCGATCGTGAGAAACAATCCCTTTTGTTGCCATTGATGACATTGCCGCAGGGCCTGATCGAGGACATAATAGGTGAGTTCATTGATCAACTGGCTTTTTTCTGCAACAGGAATAAATTCATCAGGGACCAGAATTCCCTTGCGTGGATGCTTCCAGCGGACCAATGCTTCAACACAATCAACACGATTCCCATTCAGAGACAGTTTGGGTTGATAGTACAGGACCAGATCCCCATGCTTGAGCGCATTTCTGAGTTCATTGGCCATTCCGATCTTTTCGACATCCAGGTGTTCCATTTCCTCACTGTACATCGAGTATAACTTGCCCTGACGTTTTGCATGATACATTGCTATGTCCGCACACTTGAGAAGGCCTGAATAACTGTTGGCATGCTCCGGAAAAATGGCGACACCGATACTTGCTGATACCTGAAGATTCTGATCATCAACCGTAAAGGGGCGTTCAAGAAGTACGGATATCTTTTCGATTACCTTTTCTGTCTTCTTCCGATCATTTTCACTGAGCAATATGGCAAACTCGTCGCCACTCAGTCTGGCAAATGTATCCATGTTTCGTAACGAACGCCTGACCCGGTTGGCGAATACTCCCAACAATTGATCTCCGACATGATGCCCCAACGTATCATTGACTTCCTTGAACTTGTCCAAATCTAGTATCAGCAGGGAAAATGATTTGCCGTGGCGATCAGCAACACGAATCATCTGTTCGACCCTGTCTTCCAGAAGGAGCCTGTTGGGTAACCTCGTCAGTGAATCATGGTAGGCCTGAAATTCCAGCTTGCTCGTCTGTTCAAGCAATTGCCGGCGGGTACGTTCAAGGTCCAGGGAAAGATCACGTATTTCGGTGATGCTGCTCTTAATTCCTACCGTTTCATCCAGTTTCCCATATCCCCCTTCTGCAATATAGCGTGTCAGTGTCTGCAACTGATTGATGGGTCTGGCGAGGCTCCGTGCAAAGAATATTGCAAACATCAGCATGGCAGTAAAATAAACCGCCATCATGGTATAGACACTCCTTCTTGACTGGCTCATGTCTAGCTCTACAGGTCGTTCATCATAGCCCAATGCCAGCTCAGCAACCTCTCTGGCCTGTGGATCAAAGACTGGGACAATGATCTGGTAGACCTTGTCACCATGACTTGCAAAAGAAAAGTCTTCCACCAGTCTTTCAGGCAACCTTCCCAGGGATATGGATTCACCAACCCTACCCTTGTAACTTGCGAATTCAACCCGAGACGTCAGGACGGCCTCGTTCAGATAGCTTCTGACCCGTTCCTGATCCGAAGTGGATCCGACCAAATCGGATAGCAGATAGGCATCTGATCGTGAGTTATTGACAAACTGAGAGATATAACTGTGTTCAATAAGGTTGATCACCTTGGTCAGCAGAAAGGGGAGCAGGAATACATGCAACAGCAGGACCCCGCCGATCATCCTGCCGGAATAGCTGTTGAGCAAGCGGGTCAGTCGAGATTTCCCTGCCATATTGTCGCCACAATCTTATAAATATTCCTGTCCACTGACCTTCTCCACATATATGTCACCGCATAACGGTCATGTTTCCAGCCCTGTTTTTGCAAAGAGCGAATACGTACACCCCCTGACTTGAAAACATTGCGAATCAGATAGTGTTCATAGCGATCGGCAGACATGAACATCAGTTTCTGCAGAAATACCTCATGGAGAATCTTGTCCTGATTGTTCATGATAGGGATCAGGCGCCGGCCTTCACGGGATACAGGCTTATTCATGAAAAGCAATCTGGCCTCCTTGCGATCAAGCTGTTCGATCGGGCTTGACTTGTCAACGACAAGGACCAGCACATGTTCGTCTGCACTGACGGAACGTATATCAGCTATCAAGCAGAGCAAGACAACAAGGCTGAAAGCGTGTTTCACTCTGTTTCTGAGAGCGATCACTTCAGAACACCACTCCATTCGATACTGAGCTGATCAAAATGTCCCGACCGTGTTCTGACAGCATTATCCCACTGCAGTTTAATCGCCTGCCCTCCCGTTATTTCATAACGGATTCCGAGGATCTGACGTCCTTGTACAAACTCACGGAACTGCTCAAGATAAAGACTGTCACGCAGACCAACGGAACCCTCCAGGCGCCCATAGACCTTCCAGTCATTGCTCAACTGATATGCTGCCTGCAGATATCCGTTTGCGAAACGGTCATCATGCTTGCCTCCCGAGCGAAAACGGGAAGCCGTATCCACCAGGAATAATGAAGATATCCATTCCCAACCCTGTTGCTCCAGAAACACAAAGGCTCCCAGCAGGTTCAGCCTGCTTTCACGAAGTGTTCCCTGATTGAATGGAATCTCGCTGGCAGCGACAACCAGTCCTGTTTCGTCCGCAAGAAATTCATGCGGTTTGTAGGCAATACGCAGGGCTGCAAGTAGACGATTATCCTGTGACAGAGGTTCCAGGAGGTCCAGTGGATCCAGATGATCGTTACGATAGACTGGAGACAAGCCCAATGAAATATGATAGCTCAGGACTGATGGATCATCGAGATGCCAGGCACCTTCCAGAAGCCCGCCGGTCACATGCGTGGGAACAGGCGCCCCGTGATCCTCCCAATCAATGATCCCGGGTCTTCCAATACTGGTTTTCAGGTAGGTCCCATGATGAAAATTGAGATTCCATGCATCCAATGGGAGATGATAACGTCCCAGCCACAATCGATTCTCTTCTGCGAGATCCCGGCCTACAATCAGCCTTTCCACATCTGCCTCGACTTCACCACCAGACACGGCGCCGATCAAACCCTCGAACAATACATGCCAGTCATTCAGGGCAGCGGTTGCAAAAAGGTCTTCTTCAAAATCGATCTGGCTATCTTTTACAGGCCGACCTGATTCGATATTGAATCGATCAAAACCTTCCAGCTCGGAAAGCAGCATGACATCATATTTGAATGTATCGGCATGGCTGTAACTGCTCCAACATGCCACCACAAGCATCATGAAGAAAATTTCAAAAATTTTCCTGATTTCTGCCGGGATCAATCCTTGCATTGGTATGGATAGATTCACGATACATCTCCCTGTATGTGGCTTGATTCTGGAATGACGGGCTTCAATCCTCTTCAGAATATTCCCGAGTGCCTTGGCGTAATAATTCGGCTCCTATCTTGCAACCTCATCCTGATGATCTTCGACAAGATCCACAACCTTGACCAGGACACCAAATGCTGGATGATCAAAGTAGTTGATTTGACCTATTTTGATGCGCCGAGATTCGAACAACCGAAAAACACGCCTCCAGCTGTCGTTGATATAGAATGATGATTCTTCTGCGGAGTCTTCGACTGGCAGAGTCAGCGCAAGATCAATATCCAAGTGGAAATAATTGGACTTGCTGGCCCTTAAAATTCCTTCGACCCTGGGCTGTTCATCCAGAAAGGGTTCTGATGGCGTCTGACCCGGCATTTCTCCAATATCTCCGGTCAGGGAATCTGTGACAGTCCATGCATCACCAGGTGCCTCGGCCTGATTCGGATCAATACCCGCCTCGATGTCGCTGGAGATATCATGAGAAGAGGGCTCTTCAGGGTTGATTGGTATATTGCCTTCTATATTTTCCTTCTGAATCTCGTCGGGATCCGCCCCCATTTCGGACGCCTGAATCGATAAAAGCCCTGCATCATTTTCCTGAGCAGGTTGTTCAGCTTCATCTGCAACAACCTCTCCAATATAGACTGCCCTGGAGCGATCTGGGGGTTCGATGGACTGCACCCAGCCTTGCAGCAACATGGGAGCATATTTTTCCGATTCGGACAAGCGATCCCACATGGGCGCAATACTCAGTTGTTCTTTTTCCAGGGCCTGGAAGGGGACCCAATAAACTGGTGAGGTAGCAGTATCTTCAGTTTTCCCAGGGTTGACATCGGTACCAGCGTAATCAGACTGCCCCTCATTCTCAAGTTGTCGAGCAGCCAGGTTTTTATCCTGAGTCAATGCAAAGGTCTGGGGTTCAGCCCTCTCGTCGGGTTCAGAAGAAGAAACAGTATTATCAGGATCCATATCCTCGAACTCGGATATTGGGCTCGCAAAACTGATGGAAGCCTCAGAGCTTGCAGGGAGCAACTTGATGGCTTTGTCAAACCTTGGATAGCCGGGATTCTCCTGCCATTGTTCACCTTCGAGTTGAGTTGGATCAAGGAATCTGAAAACCAGTACTTCAATCCGGTATAAACCCTTCTCTTCAGCCAGTGCCTTACCACTCAGTGATATTAAAACAAGCCAGCCCAATCCGAACAGCACGGCTAGGCTTCTTGACGTGGAGAGATTCATTTCAGTTTTTCCAGCCATTGGTTCAATTCATCCAGGGCGTGATGGCGTGTACGGTCCACCTGTATGGGAGTCACCGAAACATGGCTGTGACGGACCGCATGAAAATCGGTACCAGGTCCTGCGTCCTGCTCGGGTCCAGCCTCGCCGATCCAGTAGATGGGTTGCCCCCTGGGATCCATCTGGCGAATCACCGGTTCAGCCTTGTGGCGATTTCCAAGACGTGTGGCCCTGATCCCATTCAGGGCATCATAGGGGATATCCGGGACATTCACATTGAGAATGATATCCGATGACAGGGGTTGATCCATGATTCCCTTTACGATCTCATGCGTCACCCTCGCAGCGGTCTCGATATGCTTCGGTGTAAAGCTTGCGATGGAAACTGCAATGGCAGGATAGCCAAGGAAGCGTCCTTCTGTTGCGGCTGCAACAGTTCCCGAGTACAAAACATCATCCCCAAGATTTGGGCCTGCGTTGATTCCTGAAAGTACCATATCAGGCTCCTCGGACAGCAGTCCGGTCAATGCAAGATGGACACAGTCTGTCGGTGTTCCATCTACACTGTAGCAATGATCGTCGACCTGGACCACCCGTATGGGTCGATCCAGTGTCAGGGAATTACTGGCACCACTTCGATTGCGATTCGGTGCCACAATCGTTACCGAGCACATATCCGACATGGTATCAGCCAGGATGCGAATTCCCTTCGCATCATACCCATCATCATTACTGATCAGTATCCTCACTCAATGACCCTGTGAATGGATTAAGTTTCCAAACGTATCACTATTGCCAAACCTGAGGCATAATAGCAGGACTGACAGCATTCTTGACAATCATGAACAGACTTTTTCCTATCTGGTTGGTATTTTTATGTGGATGGTCACTCCCTGCCATATCTTCCGACCTTGAAGACATGCAGCCCGGGCTCTGGCAAACACGAGTACAGGTTCAGTTCCCCAATGGGCGCATGCCCTTTACCTTTACTTCGCAACGTTGCCTGACTCAAGCTGATCCGGTCCCCAATACCAACCAGGGCCAGGATTGTCATAATTATGACCTGACCATCAAGGACAATACGGTTTCCTGGAAACTGCAGTGCAAGGGTGAAAAAGGGATACTTGAAGGTCAGGGAAAGATCACTTTCAAGGGGAAAACCTTTTCCGGAAACATGGATATTGCCATCAAGGAAAGAGACCGTTCGGCCAAATTTGTCTATCATATGCAGGGAGAATATCAATCGCCCTGTCCAGTGCCATAGATTGCTTCTATTGGCTGAAACGCACATGATCACCCAGATGGAGATTCAATTTTTCTGCTGCATGACCTCGATTGACCGCAATTTCCACCTTTCCACTTGAATTACCATACCAGAACCCTTTTCCAGGAGGAACAGAGGAGAAGGTTCTGGCATAGGATAGTCGCTGGCCACTGTTTTCAATGATCAATGTCTGATTCTGGTCTGCTCGTGAAAAATCAAGTCCGGTCATGGCATTGCCAAAACGGTCGATAAACAGGACTTGCGGCAACTGAGCCTCCCAGAAGGGTTTCAATCGGGCGGTAACCGGGACTTCTTCGGCGCCGGGAAGCGGCTCTCTGGCGATCAGTTTACAGACCAGTCTTGCATACAGATCCCGGCCATGAAAGGTGTTCGAGAGATCCTTTGGTCTCCAATGAATATCCCACCAGCGTACTTTCCTTGCCTGACTGGCCACCATGTTGAGAAGACCATTGTCAGGCCCTACGAACCATTTTCCATCGGCAACGACAACCGCTGCACGCTGTTTGCGATCTCCGACATCGGGATCCACCACGGCAAGAAAGACACTGCCTGATTCAAAAGACGACGACCAGGCTGCCAACAGGTAGGAAGACAACATGGGTTGGTGAACAGGTGCTTCATGCATCAGATCAATGATGACCGGCCGCTTGAGATGCTGGTGCAATACGGCCTTGATCTGTGCAACATAGGGGCTACCCTGGCCGTAATCGGTAAACAATACAATCATGATCAGCACCCGTGCTCCCGGTCAAGTGCACGATATGAAAGCGCTTCGGCAAGATGGTTTCTGGAGATGTTTTCTTCACCTTCCAGATCGGCAATGGTACGAGCAACTTTCAATATCCTGTCATAGCTCCTTGGGCTGAAGCCGAACCGCCTGCCGGCCTGCTCCAGAAGGGTTGCCGTTTCTGATGACAGGAAACAAAAACGCTCCAGTTGGGTACTGTTCATCCGGGCATTGGCACAGCCACATCGCTCCATCTGAACCGTACGCGCCTCAACTACCCTGTCACGAATCTGTTGACTCGACTCTTGTGCTTTCATGCGACCTGATTGCCGGTCAGTCAACCAACTGTCAGGCAATCGTGGCACCTCGACATGCATGTCAATACGATCCAGAATTGGGCCGGATATCCTGTTCCGATAACGGCTGACCTGTTCAGCAGTACAACGACATCGTCCGTCCTTGTCACCAAGATATCCACAGGGACAGGGGTTCATGGCGGCCACCAGTTGGAAACGGGCCGGGAACTCCGCCTGCATGGCCGCCCTGGAGATGGTGATCACACCAGATTCCATCGGTTCACGCAGACTTTCCAGAACCCGACGTTCAAATTCAGGGAATTCATCCAGAAAAAGTACACCATGATGCGCCAGGGAGACTTCACCAGGCCTGGGTTGCGTTCCACCTCCTACCAGAGCGACTGCAGAAGCCGTATGATGAGGAGCACGAAAAGGACGTTGTTGCCAATCTGTCACACTGCTCCCATTTACGGATCTGATCATGGCACATTCCAGCGCCTCCTCTTCGGTCATTGGTGGCAGAATTCCCGGCAATCGCATTGCCATCATTGTCTTGCCTGTTCCCGGAGGACCGATCATCAAGACATTGTGTCCACCCGCTGCAGCAATCTCGAGAACACGTTTAACGGATGAATGTCCCCACACTTCCTGCATGTCCTCAACCTGTACAGGTCTCTTGTGCAGGGATTTTTCTGCAACATACGGTGACAGGTCCGAAGTTCCCTGAAGGTGGGCAACCACTGCTGTCAGGCTTGAACAACCATAGACCTCGAGCTCATCAATCAAGCCCGCTTGATCCACACTGTCTGATGGAAGAAAAAGTTGCCTCTTGGCCTTTGCAGTCTGGCAGGCTGCGGATAAAACACCGGTAACAGGTCGTACCGCCCCACCGAGTGCAAGCTCGCCAATGAATTCCTTTTCCGACAAGGCATCAATGCTTACCTGACCGGATGCAGCAAGAACCCCTAGCGCAATGGGCAGATCGAATCTGCTTCCTTCCTTGGGCAAATCGGCCGGTGCAAGATTGACCGTGATCCTTTTTGCCGGAAATTCGTATCCGGAGTTGATGATGGCACTCCTTACCCGATCCCGACTTTCCCTCACGGCAGCTTCAGGTAATCCGACGATGGAAAATCCGGGAAGTCCTCGTGAAAGATGCACTTCGACAGTAACTGGCGGGGCCAGCATGCCATATTGAGCCCGGGAGAAAACAACCGCCAGCATGCAAGGATTGTCAGTCCTTGTTCAACCGCGACTGCTCAATGCTGGCTATGGTCTTTTCGAGCCTCTCGAGCTTTTCGCGAGTCCGACGCAATACCTCGGTCTGGATATCAAACTCCTCACGCGTAACAAGGTCCAGCTCTTCGAAAACCTTGTTCAATACAGTCCTGAATTGGCTCTCGATTTCTTTTCGGAAGGCATCCGCCTCAGCTGGGAGTAGCGAAGAAAGTTTCCCTGCCACGACATCCAGAACCTTGAAATCAATCATATATCATCCTAGTCAATTTGCCATCTTCAGTGATTTGGGTCAATGTGCAACGCGGACCTGTCCACCAACTCTCAGGATGCGTACCCGATCCCCCAACTGAAAGGTCTCTTTCGGGTCCGCCTGTTGTACAACGGAGATGATTTGACCATCCTTTTCCTTTCTCAATGTGATCTCGATCCCCTGGCGACGAGTCAGTCCTTCTTCGGCTGCGGCACCAGCCAGACCTCCGACCACTCCCCCTACAGCCGTCATGATATCACTCCCGGCACCTTCGCCCACGGTACTGCCGGCCACACCACCAATAATCGCCCCAGAGGCTGTTCCAATCTGTGTTTTTGTCCCCTCAATGATAACAGGTCGGACGCCTTCAACTGTGGCATATTCTACAGTCTGGATCTTGCGCGCTTCATCACGTGAATAACTGCTGCCTGACAAATTTGAGGCACAGCCCTGAAACAGTCCCAGAACAACAAGGGTAAACAAGATTTTTTTCCACATCATGACGCTCCTTTCAATCCTGACTCTATGAAGGTATGACTGTTTCCAACATCATATGTTCTTTTGTCGATCACCATCTGCCTGACATTTTTCAGGATTGTCCCGCTCCTGGTCTTCCAGGGTGCGACGATATTGTGTTGTCCGATAATCATCCCAGGTAATGAGTCCAAGTATACACAAAACGACCGCAAGAATAGCCAGCCCCCAGTAAATCATGGTGATATCACTACCCATCTTTTCTCATCCTTGAGCGAATCCTTTCCAGGTCATCTGGCGTATCCACACCCCAGCCCGTGTCATCATTTGCCTCTAACACCAGAATACGGTCTCCATGATAGAGCGCACGTAATTGTTCCAGACTTTCTGTTTCTTCGAGGAAACAGGGGCCACGATCGACATAATCCAGTATATACCCTGCGCGATAGGCATACAGCCCTATATGCCGCCAACCAAGCCTACTGCCCCTGCCAGAGACACTGTCTTCACTTTCATGCCGGCCAAAATGGGTCCGATCCCACGGTATCGGAGCACGACTGAAATATAGTGCACAATATCTGGCATCGCGAATGACCTTGACGATATTGGGATCACGCATCTCAGCCATGTCACTGATCGTTTCACACAAGGTAGCGATGCTGCAATCGGGATGTTGTCGAAGACCCTGTGCGACCTGCTGAATACACCTGGGTGACATCATGGGTTCATCGCCCTGCAGATTCACTACAATCTGTTCTGGCGCCATATCAAGCTTCTTCACGGCCTCTGCAAGTCGTTCAGTACCTGACTGACAGGATGTCGAAGTCATGATGCAGGATCCTCCAAATGCTGCTACGGCCTCTTTGACTTCATCACTATCCGTCACGACATAGATCTCTCCGGCGCCACTTTCCCTGGCCCGGTCATGAACATGACGAATCATGGGTTCACCGAGGATATCAACCAGCGGCTTGCCGGGCAATCTTGAGGAACCCAGTCGTGCTGGAATCATGACAGTAAAGGTCATTTTTCCAGCTCTTCTGCAGACAGTGTCCTCGCCTCATCTTCCAGCATGACCGGAATGCCGTCCCTGATGGGGAAAGCCAGCCTGTCTGCCCGACAAATGAGTTCCTGCGCACTCTTGTCGAACTGTAGCTTTCCCTTACATACCGGACACGCCAGGATATCCAATAATCTTTTATCCATCTTGTTCTCCTTGCTTTTCCTGCATCACTGCTTCCAGACGATGGCTGATGGCCTGTATACATCTATGCTCCACATTGGCTTCAACCGGCAGGACCCAGTGCCGTTTCGAAGCAAACTTCTCACATTTTACTGCATCTTTCTCTGTCATCACCACCGGCAGGGGGTCGTCAAAAAGAATATGCTCTTCCCTGAAACCGAAATGATCGGGATAAGGGTGTCGAATCACCTCCAGACCAGACTGCTCCAGCTGTCGAAAAAAACGCTCGGGATGACCGATTCCTGCCAGGGCATGGACCTTTCTGCCGCGCCAGTTGGAAATACTTTCCCGTCTACTGTCGGCGAGATTGACCAAGATGTCTCCCTGCAAGACCATATCGGCATCACTACTCTTTCCATTCACGATTCGAAAATCGACTTCTTGAAGACGACCAAGGGGTTCTCGCAGTGGCCCTGCCGGCAGTAACCATCCGTTTCCATACCCCCGATCACCATCTTCAATTGCAATCTCGATATCACGTTGAATGCGATAATGCTGCAAACCATCATCCAGTAACAGGACGCGCCGTGGCTCCTGCCGGAAGGACTCGAACCCGAAATGTGCTGCTTCAACACGATCCGGCCCGGCAATCACTGGACAACCTGCCCGACGGGCAAGCAACACGGCTTCATCTCCTGCAATAGCCGCATCCTGGTCAGAATCGACCAGTAGCGGCCACGTCTGACTGCGACCTCGATACCCGCGTGTCAGAATCAAGGGGCAGTAGCCTTGCTGAATCAACTCCCGTGCCAGAGTGATAATGAAGGGCGTCTTGCCAGCCCCGCCTACCAGGATATTCCCTACCACAATTACCGGACAGGGCATTGGAATGCTTTTGATCCAACCTCGACGATAGGCCAGACGACGCGTCAAAACCACCAGCGCAAACAATAGGGAAAGAGGGAGAAATATCCTGGCTATCAGGCCCCTGCTGGTCCACCACGGCATATCAGGCTATGTCCAGGACGCCATCCCTGTTCTGGAGGTTGACCATGCGGGCATAGCTCCCTTTCCTGTTCATGAGTTCCTGATGGGTTCCAACTTCGATAATTCGCCCCTTGTCCATGACCACAATCCGACCCACCCTTTCGATGGTAGAAAGTCGATGGGCGATGACCAGTGTAGTACGATTCCACATCAACTGTTCCAGGCTCTCTTGAATATATCTCTCTGACTCGGTATCGAGGGCAGAAGTCGCTTCATCCAGGATCAGAATCGGCGCATCCTTGAGAAAGGCACGCGCAATGGCAAGGCGCTGCCTTTGTCCCCCTGACAGCAACACGCCATCCTCACCAATGAGCGTATCCATTCCCTGGGGAAGATTTTGAACAAATTCCCAGGCATGAGCTGCCTCAAGGGCTTTCACTATGGCCTCCTCATCCACCTCCTCATGTCCATATGCAATATTGTCTCTGACAGAGGCATTGAACAACGAGATATCCTGACTGACCAGGGCAATATTCTCACGCAGACAAGATAGAGAATACTCCTGCACAGGATGGTGATCTATGTATAGACATCCTTTTTCAATGAAATAAAAACGGGGAATCAGGCTAACCAGCGTGGTCTTGCCACTTCCTGACCTGCCTACAAGGGCTACCGACTCGCCCGCCCTGATATCAAGGTTGATATGGTCCAGCACTGTTCCAGCAGCTCCGGGATAACTGAAACAGACATCTTCGAATCGGATATCACCCTTCAGTCTTGTAATCTTTCTCGTTCCCTCATCCTGTTCAGGCCGGGCATCTATCAGACCAAAGATGCTTCTGGCGGCAACAATCCCTCTCTGCAATGCTGCATTGATGGTCGTCAGACGCTTGATCGGGGCCATCATCATCATCATGGCAACCATAAAGGACATGAAGGTTCCCACCGTCACCTGTTGTGACATGATCTGGCTGGTTGCGACCCATACGATCAGTGCCAATACACCGGCCAGAATCAGCTGCAGAATGGGAGCACTGGCAGAGGTCGTTGCGGCAATCTTCATGTGTTGCTGACGGTTCTTGTCATTGTCTCTTCTGAATCGAGCCTCCTCAAAGGATTGGGCTCCATTCAGTTTGACAACACGTTGACAATCGATAATCTCACCGGTACGTTGGGTTATCCCCGCCATGGAGTCCTGAATAGATTGGTTTATCCTTCTGAACCGTTTATTGACATAACGAACAATCAGGGCTACCAGCGGTGTGATGACTATCACCAGAACAGCCAACTGCCAGCTGAGATAAACCATCCAGGCCACCAGACCCACTACAGTCAATGTATCACGAATCAAAATGGTCACAGCATTGGTGGAGGCCTGTGCCACCTGTTCGACATCATAGGACATCTTTGAAAGAAGCTGTCCGGTAGCATTTGCCTCATAAAACGAGACGGGCAACACCAGCATCTTGCCAAACATTTGCTGGCGTAGATCACGGACAACGTTTCGGCCAACCCAGATCATGCAATAGGTTGCAGCAAATCCAGCAATGCCTCTAAGCAGAAACAGCAGTATCAGCATGACTGGGATCAAGCGAATGGAGGCCGGATCACGATCCACAAAACTGCCATCCAGAAGCGGCTGCATCAATGCCGCAAACCCGGTATCTGTTGCTGCATAGATAGCCATGCCAATGACAGATACCAGAAACCCTGCGCGATAGGGCAGGACATAGGTCAACAGCCGTCGGTAAAGGCTGAAACCGTTTTGCTGATCATCATCGAGGGATGAGGAAGACCCGGACATCTGAGCCTGAAACTATAGTGGAGAAGCGAAAATTCGTCTGTCAGTTACGATTTTCGGTAATAATCGCCAGTTGCGTCAACCCGAGCTGCCGCAGGGCATCCATCGCCTTGACTACCGATTGGTGCGTAGCCTGGCCATCGGCCCGCAACTGGACAGGCTGCTTACTGTCTCCAGAGGCCATCTGTCGTATCGCATCTACCAGCGTGGTGAGCTCCTGATTGGCCACCTGTTCACCATTCACACTATAACTACCGTCGGCAAAAACCGTGATCTCGAGCGGATCCTGGGTCTTTTTCGCGGGTTGGGCGCTGGCCTTTGGCAATGTGATATCGATATCCGAGGTTTTCTTGAACGTGGTTGTGATCATGAAAAAGATCAATAAAAGAAAAACCACGTCAATCATCGGGGTCAGATTGACATCAATCTCTTCCGGGTTTCTTCGGTGCAGTTTCAAATCTCAAGACCCTCTTCTTCGTTTGCAGAAAACTCACGATCTCCAGACATGATCTCGAGCATTTCCTGAGCTTCTTCTTCCATGTATGCTACCAGTCTATCTACCTTGCCACGAAAGTAGCGATAAAATATCAGTGCGGGAATGGCGATAGTCATGCCTGTTGCCGTTGTCACAAGGGCCTCGGAGATACCACCAGCCAGCTGCCCGGCATCACCGACGCCCTGTGATGAGACTGTGGCAAAAACCTTGATCATCCCGATCACCGTTCCCAACAGGCCCAGTAATGGTGCGGCTGAAGCTATGGTTCCGAGTGAATTCAGATAACGTTCCAGTTCAAGTACAATCTGGCGCCCCATATCTTCGATGCTTTCTTTCATGATATCTCTGCCGTGGCGTCTGTTGGCAAGTCCCGCCGCCAGGAGTCGACCTTGCAGGGAGGTCGCCGCCAGAGCACGAACCCGCATGTCATCCAGTTCACCATCGCGCACCCATTTTCTGATGGAAGAAATCAGATTATCAGGACAAACTCTTGATTTCCGCAAGGCCCAAAACCTCTCTGCCGTAATGGCCAGGGCAATCACTGAACATAGCAGCAGGGGAAGCATGACCCATCCCCCTGATTTAATCAATTCCAACATCTTTGTATCCCTTTCATTTAAAAAAACTTACAGTCTTGGTAAGGCACGAACCAGGTAATGAACCATCGAGACAATGGTCAAAAGCACTGCCAGATAAAACATGAACAGGCCTGCATCATACATAGACAACCCACCTATCGGTTCCTCTCTGTTCCAGAGTAAAAAAAATATACTCAGCATCTGAAAGGTCGTCTTCCATTTCCCCAACCAGGAAACTGCCACGGTCTCTCCAATGCCAAGCTCCGCCATCCTTTCCCGCAGGGCAGAAACGGTAATCTCTCTGCCAATCACTATTGCCACAGCCACCGCAAACAATGCAGTAGGGTGCTGCTGTAACAACAAGACCAATGCGGTCGCCACCATGAGCTTGTCTGCCACTGGGTCCAGAAACTTGCCCATCGAGGAAACCTGTTTCATGCGCCTCGCCAGATAACCATCGAGCCAGTCAGTCAATGATGCCAGCCCGAACAGACCTGCAGCCCAGAACCGCGCCTGCTCAGAAGGCCAGTAGAACACCAGCACCAGGAATGGAATGGCGATAATCCGAACCAGTGTCACCATGGTTGCAACCGTCATGGCCTGGCAGAATCCTCATGCAAATACTGGTAGATCCTGTTTGCCATATGCCGATTGATTCCGTTGACCTTCATGAGTTCAGTCTCGGTTGCTGCAGCAACCTCACGCAAGCCGCCAAAATAATTCAGGAGATCACGTCTTCTCTTGGCACCGATTCCGGGAATATCTTCCAGAAGGGAACGACGTCGTTTTTTTCTTCTGCCCTGTCGATGCCCTGTCACGGCAAACCGGTGAGCTTCATCACGAATCTGTTGAATCAACAGAAAAGCCGATGAGCCTGAGTCAAGTCTCAAAGGTTCTTTCTCTCCAACAAAGTACAACATTTCATTGCCGGCTATGCGTTCCGGACCCTTTGCCACACCCACGAGCAGTGTCGAGATCGAAAGAGATGATAGGGTTTTTTCGGCTCGAGCCAATTGCCCCTTGCCACCATCCACAAGGATCACATCCGGAATCAGTTCGGCATGACTGCCGGTAAACCTTCTATGTAACATCTGTTCCATTGCTGCATAATCATCACCTGGTGTGACATCTCGGATATGATAGCGTCGATACATGGATTTTTGTGCACCATCGGCATCGAACACCACTCCCGCTCCAATCGTTTCCGTACCGGAAATATGGCTGACATCATAACATTCCACACGATTCAAAGGTTCCGGCATACCCAATAATTCAGTAAGCGCCTTCCAGCGATGCTGGAATTTCTGTGTCATGTCGTCAGCAACATTGACAGCATGCTGGAGGTTTCTTTCTGCCAACAAAAGCCATTGTTTACGAATTCCTGATCGCGGACAACTGATTTTGGGTGTTTTTTTCTGCCGCTCGTCCGATTGCAGCTGGGGCCAGGTCGTCACTAGTTCTTGCAATGATTTTTGCAGGATAATCTCTCGTGGAACAGGATGATGGGCATAATGGTGGAAAATGAAGGACTCAACAACCTCATTCTGCTCGGCCAAGGCGCTATTGCGCGGATAAAATGTCCGACTACCGAGAACCATTCCCTGACGAATAGTCAACAATTCGACCACCCATTCTTCTCCCCGAGCCTGATCACAGACAATGACATCCAGATCCCCGGTTCCAGTTTCTGCAACCTGAGTTTCCCTGACTCGTTGCAAGGACCTGATCTGATCACGATATTGTGCAGCCTTTTCAAACTCGAGATGATGCGAATACCGCTCCATCTGAGAGATCAGAGCATCAAGCAGTTCCTGTCTTCTGCCTTCCAGAAAATCCAGGGCATTTTCAACCGATTTTCGATACTCGCTCTCTGTTATGGCACCAACACAGGGTGCTGAACACCGCCGGATCTGATATTGCAGGCAGGGACGGCTTCTATTGCGAAAAAAACTGTCTTCACAGGTCCGTACACGAAATATTTTCTGAATCTGATTCAACAGGTTTCGTATACCCCCAGCCCCTGGATAGGGCCCAAGATACCGGCCATCATTTTTTTTGCTCCCGCGATACAGGGAAAATCCAGGGGAAGGATGCCTGGTCGAAACATAAAGATAGGGATAAGATTTGTCATCCCTGAAAATCACGTTGAAACGCGGGCGATATTTCTTGATCAGATTGTGCTCAAGAATCAGCGCCTCCTTTTCAGTATGAGTCAGGGTAAAATGGATCTGTGCTGTTTCAGCCATCAGCGCCCTGGTCTTGGGCGACATTCCCTGTTCCCTGAAATAGCTCGACAGTCTCTGGTGGAGATTTCTTGCCTTGCCCACATAAAGGACGAGCCCTTCCTGATCCTCCATCCTGTAAACTCCAGGAAGAGAGGGAGTCGATTTCAGAAAACCTCGAGGATCAGAAATAGTCATTTCTGCACGCCTCGAAAACTGCTCTTTTCATCAATCCAGGGAATAGTCCAGACGCAATTTTTTCAGCAACCCGGAAGAGGCATCCTGGATCAGGTCGAATACCTTGTGAAAGCCTTCTACCCCTCCATAATAGGGATCAGGCACTTCCTTTAGGCCACAATTTGGGGCATAGTCCAAAAAAAGGGAAAGCTTATACCGGTATTCTGGAGAACACCAAAGATAGAGATTCTCAAGATTGCTCTGATCCATCGCCAGAATATGATCGAAAGCTTCAAAATCATCTTCACAGATCTGTCTGGCACGCTGCTGGCTCAGATCCACCCCACGCTGTAAAGCCAACTCCTGCGCACGAACATCTGGCGGATTGCCGACATGATAGGCATGTGTGCCAGCAGAATCGATATCGAAATGTTCCGATAGCTCCTGCGATTCAACCAGTGACCGAAACACCCCTTCGGCGGTGGGGGAACGACAGATATTCCCCATGCAGACAAACAGCACACGGATTGTTCTACTCGCCACTGGCGGTCTCTGATCAGCCATGGCTAGCCTCCATCACGCACGAGCCGCAGGGCATAAGTTTGGCTATCCTTGTTTCCGATATCGTTTCGTCCACCGGCAAAGCGAACACGCCATGCCGAGTTAGGATCACCGGTTAAAGAAGTCGAGGACCAGAAACTCAAGATCCGCGTCCCGGTGATTGAAGACAGTGGAATATCTGGAAACAGCACCAGATTATATGCAGGATCGATGCATTGCACCTCGACGATTGACATCAACTCCTGCACATTGGGGACCCGCCAGTCCGCATGGCCTGCAAAACCTCCCGATCCATTAATGCTTTTGGCCTGATTGAGCGCCTCCTGCCACGTATAGACCTTGGCCAACCCTGTGCAACTCAAGGCAA
>RFGN01000628.1 GCA_003696645.1 Gammaproteobacteria bacterium
ACCTGTCCCCATGGATTGGGTAGGCCCGCCTCACGCAGAATCCCCACCAGGGTAATACAGGAAAGTGGAGTGGCTTCTGCCGGTTTGACAATAAAAGGGCAGCCAGCTGCCACGGCCGGAATAGCCTGGTGCACAATCAGATTAAGTGGGTGATTGAAGGCGCTATAGGCCAGAACGACTCCGCAGGGTTCATGGCGTGTATAGGCAAAATGATCAAGCGAGGCCGCATTGCTACCCATTGGAATCACTTCACCCTTGAGTGATTTTAGCGCCATGACGGCCAGACCGACGCCTTCAATCGCCCGTGTCGTTTCTATTCTGGCGTCTGTCAACGGCTTTCCGCCTTCAGTAGCAATCAGCTTGGCAAGTGTTTCAGCTCTTTCCAGCATCAGGTCTTGTGTGTTCTGCAGGATATCGATCCGTTCAGGGACAGTTAGCCAGTTTTCACGTTTTGAAAAGGCCCTTGTTGCTTCCGTCAATGCATGGTCGGCCCCTGTCCAGTCGGTGGTATCGACCGTGGCAACAGGTTGGCGATCATAGGGGTTATAGACGGTCATGGGTGGCATGGTCGTGTGATCCAACCCGGCGATTTGCAGTTTATGGTGTGACATGTGAGCCTCCTTACAGAATACAGGTTTTCTCTTTCAACAGGACATTCAGGATCGGATGGTTGAGTGAGTAGTCAACGGGAAGATCGACCAGGTGCACACCATGGCTATTCAGACAGTGGTCCAGTATCCTCTGGAGGTCTTCACAGGAGGTCGGTCGGTGACCCTGGGCCCCGAAGCTCTCGGCATATTGCACGAAATTCGGGTTCCCATATTGCAGGCCAAAATCCTCGAACCCCAGGCCTTCCTGTTTCCAGCGGATCATGCCATAGGCTGAATCATTCAGGATAATGATGATCAGGTCGAGTCCCAGCCTGACAGCGGTTTCGATCTCCTGCGAATTCATCATGAAACCGCCGTCACCATTTACAGAAACGACCTTCCTGTCAGGATGAAGCAGCTTTGCCACCATGGCGGATGGAAGCCCTGCCCCCATCGTTGCCAGTGAATTATCCAGTAAAAGCGTATTGGGTTGGTAGCAGGGATAATTGCGTGCGAACCAGATCTTGTATACGCCATTGTCCAATGTCACGATATCTTCGTCATTCAGAGCCTGGCGCAGCAGGGTGACCAGACGTTGTGGCAGAATGGGAAAACGGTTGTCCAGGGCATATTTCCCCAGGTGAAGTTCGACCTCGGCCTTGACCCGTTGAAAGTAGGACAGCTCCCATCTCCTTGAAGGGCGGACAGCCTGCTGGAGTCGTTGGACAGACGTCGCAATGTCACCGACGATATTGAGCTGTGGAAAATAGACCTCATCCACCCGGGCAGCAAAATAGTTGACATGGATGACCTGGGTTCCACCCTGTGTCATGAAGAAGGGCGGTTTTTCCACCACATCATGACCCACATTGACGATGAGGTCGGCACGCCTGATCGCACAATGGATAAAATCGTTGTCGGAAAGGGCCGCCGTGCCCAGAAACTGGGGATGTCGCTCATCGACCACACCCTTCCCCAGTTGGGTATTGAAAAAGGGCAGTCCGGTTTTATCAACGAAATCGGTCAGCGCCAGTCGGGTTCTTCGGCGGTTGGCGGCCGCACCGATCAATAATAATGGATATCGGGCCTGTCCGATCATGTCGGCTGCCTTTTCGATGGCACTTTGATCGGCATCCGGGCGGCAGTATCCGACTACGTCGAATACCCGGTCCTCGACCAGTTCTGCTGCGATATCCTCAGGCAGTTCAATGTGCACGGCCCCCGGGCACTCCTCCTGCGCCAGTCGAAAGGCCTCACGGACGGTAGAGGCAATATGGTGGCTGTTGACGAGTTGGCGGGTGAATTTTGTTACCGGTCGCATCATGTTGACCACGTCAATAATCTGAAACTGCCCCTGTTTGCTTTTCTTGACCGGCTTCTGTCCGGTTATCATCAACATGGGCATGCCACCCAGTTGGGCATAGGCAGCGGCCGTGACCAGATTGCTGGCGCCGGGGCCGAGTGTAGAAAGGCAGACGCCGGGATTTCCAGTCAGACGTCCATAGGTTGCAGCC
>RFGN01000629.1 GCA_003696645.1 Gammaproteobacteria bacterium
ATCGCCAAAGCCCGCTGATGCAAGGGCAACGCCTTGTCATAGGCGCCCATTCTTTCATACAGCACCGCAAGGTTGTTCAGGCTCTTTGCATAATCAGGATGTTCTTCGCCAAGTGCCTTCTCCCTGATCGCCAAGGCCTGTTGATACAACGGCAACGCCTTGTCATAAGCGCCCATGTCCTCATACAGCCCCGCAAGGTTGTTCAGGCTCGTCGCATAATCCGGATGTGACTCACCGAGCACTTTCTTCCTGATCGCCAAAGCCCGCTGATGCAAGGGCAACGCCTTGTCATAGGCGCCCATTCTTTCATACAGCACCGCAAGGTTGTTCAGGGTACTAGCATAAGTCGTGTGTTCTTCCCCGAGCACCTTCTTCCTGATCGCCACAACCAGCTTCAACAACGGTAACGCTTTATCATAGGCCCCCTTTTCGTAATACAGGTCTGCAAGGTCACTCAGGCTCGCCGCATAATCAAGGTGTTCATCACCCAACACCTTCTTCCTAGTCACCACCACCCGCATGTATGCCAGCTCGGCACGGTCGAAGTGACCCAATGCCTTGTGGGCATCGCCTATCCATGAGTAGTCATAGGCAAGATCAATCGGGCGGTATTTGGCGTCAATCGCCACGGCCTTCTCAAAGAGCGTTATCGCTTGAGCATATTTCCCCTCTTCATACAACTTCTTCCCTTGGAAGAAATACGCATCGGCTTGCTCGATCTGGGACTCTCGGGAAGTGTCCGCATGACTCGCTCCGGGCAAACACAGTAATAGCGGAACAATGAGCAAGCTCAGCAACAATCTTCTTGCTCGCCTCATCTCACGCCCCAACGCCAGCCCCTAACGAGCGCCTCAAGGCTCCCCCTATTCAACCACTCATCCCTTTTACCAATCACTCTTCCGGCTTCACTTCCACCCTGAATTGAGTGATGGCAAAGGCGCCTTTACGAGTAGTCGCCATGCCACCCCGTGTACGGCTCGTTCCGAAGCCGGCATCCATCAGCAGAGCACCGATATCGTCTCCACGACTCCCGCCTTTCCTGACACCACGGGAACGCGGCAAAGCGGGAAGTCTGAGCATGCTGAAGTCGGCAACTTCAGCGCCCTTGGCTTCGGTTACGATGAATAACATCCGTTCAAGTCCGAATGATGAATCTGAAATATCAACGATCGGAGTTCGAGGATAACCTCGGCCCGCTTCGATCCGTACGCCATTGCTCATGCTGGTCAGTGGTATCGGCGTGACAGAATAATCAGCCCCGATATAGAGCAGATTGAGGTCAATCGGAAAAGAGGCATGGCTGTGGGCCTCCAGATACACGCGGTCGCATGGATGCAGAACAGGGGAGTCCGCCGGGCTAAAGAATTCCAGGCTTGTCGAAGGCCTCGGCTTATCCGAACACGCTTCGTCTTCCGAACCGTATCGTTGCACCCCTATACGAATATCCAACCCTTCTCCGACACCGCTGCCAAGAGTCGACAACCGGGACAGGTTGGTCACGCGGGCGATTTGAGAGAGATCCTTCGCAAGCGCTTCCCTGATCTCCTTTTCACTTCGGTTGCGAAGCAGGATTGAAAAGCTTCTCTCTTCGCCACTCATCACCAACTCGCCGGTCGGCGGAAGAAGCCAGAGATGATCCTGATCGAGCACCTTGCCCAAACCATCTTGGGCGACGATACAATATGCCAGGCGAAGATCCGCCGGCGCACCTGCATCAACCCACTGGATGCGCAAACCACTTCCTTTTTTCCCCTTGAATGTGCCGGCATTGAGAACCCGGTCGATGCGCGCGCTCATTTTGCTGTCGCATCGTGATGAGACGGCAGGCCTGGCAACCTTGAGCTCGAAATTGACCCTCCTTTCGACCAATTCGGCCACCATCCCTGGCTTGATATCTTTTTCCGATACTGCCTTTTTCCCCTTGTATCGAACCGGAACCACAACACTATGCATCACATCGGTGGATTCGACGCGCACATACCCGATAAGCTTTTTACTGGCAGCCGCAGCCGAGGGGAGAACAGCCAGGATACTTCCTTTGGTGACATCATGCAGGCGACCCGCCCCCATCATAATGCCACGCCGCTCTCGCTTGAGCGCCCAGCGAGGCTTGACCTCATCCCCCCGGGTGCCAAAAACATGTTCATCCAGATCGCCCTCAATAAGTGGCCTAGTGGTGCGATTGTGCCGGATATATTCCTGCATCACCTCGCCGCCAATTTGCCGATAGGTGGCGGTTGGATGCTGCTCCAAGGCTCTCAGCAGGGTAAAGGTAAACAACCCATGAGGCTGTCTTCCTTCTTCACCCTCGGGCAGGCGCATCTCCGGCGTCGTTTGGGTTGTCTGCGCGGCATAGAAGGCAACAAACTTGCCTTTTCCCGAATGGGTGCCGCGGTCCAGCGCTCCCTCCCGTGCAGGGCCTCCCCTCGTTCGTGCGGCATAAAGTCGAGCATTGCGCATGGCTTCCTCGGGGATCCCGAGTCCCTTGACTGGGTCGACCCTCCGCAGGCGGACATCATCTCCTACCGGCGCCCCCCGCGTCACCGTGCCCGAGTGACAGCTATCGAACACCGCCCATACAAAAGCGCCCTTGTTTCGAATAGCTGTAATCAAGGAGCCAATTTCATCATCCCGCAAGGCGCGAGGAACGTCTCCAACAGAGTCTTCCCAATGGCTGATATCACGGGGCATGAAAAGCTCATCCAGGCCGTCCGTTTCGCTGCGGTCTGTCTTTGCGGGCGCCTGTGAGCCATGGCCGGAGAAATGGAGATAGACAAAGTCTCCAGATTTCACCTTCTGCGCCAGCGCCTGTAAGGCATGCACGATCGCCGCGTGCGTGGGCAGCCCGGCGCCATCGACGCCATCCGCGAGAACGGTGATATTCTCATCCTTGAACTTCGCAGGCTTATAGTGCCTCAAGAAGTCCCTGACCAATTGCGCGTCATACCTGGGGCCCTTCAATTGAAAGTCCTCATCAAGGCCTGGATATCCACTAACGCCAACAATCAAGGCATAGTTTGTTGAAGCATGCGATACAAAGGGAGCGATTGCCAAGAACACCAACAAGAAAAAGCGAACCATTATTTTCATTTTCTACTCCTTTGCCCGCATGCATCGCATCAGCAGGATCACTCGGGCACGAATTGCACCCGCAACACACCATTCTCAGGAAGGCTAATGCCGCGCAGCTTCAGAACATCGCCGACCCTCTGGTTTGCGGGCACGCCTACTCTGGCCGAGACATACCAGCGCTCATCGCTTTGATACGCTGTCACGTCGTTCACGCCAGTCCCCTTCAAGGCACGCTCCAGCTCCATAGCCGCCGCCATCGGATTCCCAACGCGAATTGTTTGTCCACCGGCAAACTTTCCAGCACGATATGTCTTATCGGGCAATTGCGAATGCGAACCAAGCAAACCGAGATTGACCCCAACAAGAACAAGCGCACATGCCGTTGCCGCAACCACAACCCCTGACATCCAGTACCTGCGCCACCAAGGCAAAGGCTGCTCGCGTTCTTCGATGAATCCTTCCGCTCTGCATCGGGCCAGCAAGCGTTCTAACCCTTCGAGGTCTTCCCCGTGTTCAACCTGTTCTTCATATACCTTCAAGATGACCTGCCGCAAGACAGCGAGCATTGGATCATCAGCGGCAGGTGAATCAACACCCGTTAGTCGCTCAAGCCATGCATCTTCGGGATGCCTGGAATCAGAGGAATTCACGACAAGGCTCCAGATATGGCTTGAAAAACTTCCTGCACTGAGAGACATACTGACGCGTTGCACCAAGCGACCTGCCCAGAAACTCCGCAAGTTCCGCAGTGCTCCACCCTTGCACGGCGGCAAGGGTTAATGTTTCGGCCCTCTCCCGATGGTCCTGACCAAAACGCTGGAAGGCTTCCCTGACGCATTCTTCCAGCGAAAGACTGGCACACTCGGCAACCTCGCAATCCGGAAGAGCATCGATCCATTCATCGATGTCTTCATGGGCGGGCTTCTGCTTTCTCAAAAAGCCGAGCATCGCATTTCGAGCAATCTTCCAGAGCCAAACCTTTATTTCGCAATCATTTCTGAATGTGGAGCAATGGCGTACTACGTTAAGAAACGTCTCTTGTACGAGATCTTCCGCAATGTCCTGGGAAAGGCCATGGCGAATGAAATATCGCTTGAATGGCCTGGAATAACGACGATAAAGTTGGGCAATTCCTTGCTCAGCCTTTTTTCCGCCCAATCGAATAAACGTCAGACATTCTTCGTCAGTCATATTCAGCTCTGCCCGTCACAGCAAAAGGCAACATAGAAATATTGGATAGCATTGATTCCAGCAGTGGCATCCCCCCTCCTCACTATACCAAATCAGGACACGCCTCGATTTTCACTACCAGCGAAGATCCAATACTTGTTCCGACTGTAGCGCGCCCGGCCGCTGCGACGCAAGCCTTTTTTGCCTCATCTCCTTCATAATGAGCCGGTACATTCACAGCATGATAATCCAATCATGCAGACGCAACCGCCAACGCAGCACATTGGTTCAATCTCACGCGGCCGATTCGACAGATTGCGAAACAGTTGCAGAAAATTGAACGAGGCGCATCACTTGCAGCGGTTACGACTGGTGTTCCGCCATTGCTGCTAGAGCAATGAGACTCAATCCGACTCAGCAATTGAGCCCAGCACCCATCCCCTGAAGACAATGGTCATGGAGCATTTCTCGGCTTGCTCTCGCACTCTGCCACCGTAAAGCCCGCTTGTTCCAACGTCGCCCTTATTGCTGTCACCATTTCGATTCCGGCCAATTTCTTAACCCCGCCTTTTCTTAAAATGAATTGCTCGCGCGTAACCGTGAGGTAGAAATCCGGTTCCCAGATCCAGGATTCAGCAAAGCTGAAATCTCGGCCTGCATTTGCGGACTACTCCATTCAACAGCCCCAAAAACAACTCCGCGGACATTGCCATTCGCATCAATAAAGTAGGTGGTCGGAATAGCACGTATCACCCAATCGTTTTGAGTTCTACCATCGGCCAGACGAACAGGAGCCTTATAACCTCTTGCGTGAAGAAATGATACAGCCATAGCGATTTGACGATCGACCGATAGAGCTAACAACTCAACACCCTGCGATCTGGCACCATCAGCGCCCCAAGCATCCAACTCACCAAACTCACTCCTGCAAGGAGGACACCAGGATGCCCAAAAATGCAATACAATTGGCCTCCCCTTGAATTCGGCCAAAGAATGATGGCTTCCATCTTGTTCAACCCAAGTCGCAGGAGGGACCGGAAATGCCTCGCCTCTTTCAAACACATGAATATGCCTGTAGTCAACATCTTGCGCCGATGCGGCTATGGGCGCAAAAGCTGATACCAAAAGGAAATACGCCACGAAAAAGCATGCCTTGCTCATAATAATCCCCTCATCTAATGATGAAACGATGGCTGCCACCGTAAACAGACAGATGTTGGGCATAAGCATTTGTCAGGTGTGACTACTGGAAACTTTACTGAGCATCTGACAGGATGGCGATAGACAAGATGGATTAGACCAATGCTGCCGTCAGCAGCGCCGATATAGCCGAGCGATGAGAAAGTTATCTCAATCAATGACACCTCATTGATTGCAAAGCGAGTTGATGGCGCTTTCGTTGTTCGCTGTCCGTGTTTTCCATCTGATATTGTTCTGGGTTTATTAGAACAGCACGCAGCATCGCTCGACGGGTTGAATCATTGGGAAAACCCTCAAGCGCGTTCCATAACATCAGACGCCTTGATGCCAAA
>RFGN01000094.1 GCA_003696645.1 Gammaproteobacteria bacterium
AGTATAAATGAGGCGGCGATTGATGGCTAATGACGGGAGGCGATGAATGTTTTTTAGCTGAGTCATGAGCATTAGGAGGGGATGATGGGCAAAAGGGGTGGAGTGAATATTGGGAGGAGTTGAAAAAAGATAGAGTGAACTGGTTTGAATGGAATTTGGTGGCGAGGATGCGGCTGGATAGGTTGCGACAAGCCTAAAAGTTGTAAGCATAAAACAAGCTGACAAATCTTGAGGAAAATGACAAGTCAAACTGTACTTTAGGATTATGGGTAGGTGGTGACAATGGTGTCGGCAGTACGGATAGCAGCGACTGAGTAACCAGAGCTAGTGACGGTACCAGTAATCTGAAATGGCAGGATTGAGTTTGAGGGGGTGCCGCCATCGTATAAGCGGACACGGGTAAGCACGGTTTGGTCGGCATTGTAGATGACGGTGACTGAGACAGATGTGCCGCCGGCGACTTCATCAAAATATGGAACATATGCTGTGTCAGTGCCGCTAGTGTAGTTGCGGTCAAGGGTTTCTGTTCCCGATAGAGTGAAGGTGTTTGAAGTCCAGGAGGAGTAAGCATAGCGAGATTCTCGATTGATGGAGGTGTCATCTACGTCAACAACGCGGATATAGCCAGAGTTGGGGGTATCGGAAGGAATTGAGGAGGAGACGGTGAACGTATTGCCTCCGAGGGTGTTGCCGGCTCCAGAGGTGAATTGAGATTTGTTGATGGTGGCGCCGGAGGAGGTGCGGAAGACTGAGATCTTGTCTCCAGCGACAACTGAGTTGACGGTGATAACGATGAAGTTTGGTGGAGTTCGGGTAGAACCGCCTGCATCGATAAGCTGAAAGTTCTGCCGATCGCTTTCGGCCATGCCTTCGACCCACACACCGGTAGCTCCGAATAAAGTACCACCAGCAAGAGTGCCAAACGGAGATGCTTTGACGGGAGTGTAAGTGGTACTGGCTGAAATGTATTCCTCGCCATCTTCTTCGACAATGGCAGTGGGATTGCTAATATCATTGACGGGATACATGGTGATGTGGTTGAAGGATGCGGGCTGACTGGTGTTGGCGTCTTCGCGGGTGACGTACTTGAACCATTCATAGACTTCGGCCATGGTGCGGTTGGCGCATTCGACGATGACATTGTAGGGGTAGGCGGTGCCCTGTTCGAAGGCTTTGTTGATGCTAGAAACGTAAGTTTCGCCAGTGGGATTGTTGGCGGTGGCGGCAAAGGTGCCAGTGCCGGTAATGGCTACGTTGTCGGCGAAGGTGATGGAATTCCAGTTACCAATGGTGATGGTGCCCGCAGCGTCACCACCTCCCCATGTGCCTGAGGTGGTGGAGTAATCCAAGACATATCCTGAAGGATCAGTGCCGCCGCCAGCTCCTTGGTAAATGCGTTCGTACAGGGTGGGAGCGGCAGTGCCGGCATCGAAGTTGAATGAAGCGTTGACAAAGTAAATACCGATATCGTTGTAATCTCTAACCACGTTAGAAACGACAATGTTGGTACCGGTTTGGCCAGTGTCTCCTGCGGCGGTGCCGTCGATAGTTTCATTGATACTGTTAGTATTGACAAAAGTGTAGGGGCTGGTGCTGCCAGCCTTGACATTGCCGACGGTAACGGTGGAGCCATTATCGGCTAAAATTTCACCGTGCGCTCCGGTGGTTGTGTCGCGAACGAAGTTGCCAACGGTGAATGCGGGAGAACCACTGTAGGCAATGGTGATTTCGCCTGACTCGTTGTTGTTGAGGTCGGTTCCGGTAGCAAGCGGAACAGCGTTACGACCACCAGTAGAAAGGTCGATAGTGAAATGGTCGTAGAGGTCACCGAAACGTCTAGCATAAACAGTGACGTGACCAGAGTCGATGAGAGTATCCGCTTCTTTGACCTTGATCAAGACATCAATGTGAGCTTCTGAGTCACCTAGACCCCACCATTCATCGATAGCGGCTGAGTTCTGGAAAACGTAGGTTTGAGGGTTGGGGTCGGTGGCAATAGTACCCAGAGTATAGATGTTGGCATAAAGAGTTTCGCCGGTAGATGAGGCTCCAGCCGCAGTTCCTTGCCCATTGCCGCCGCTGACACCTAGTTCGGTGTTGTCGGCAATGGTGCTGCCGTAGCGAATCCACCATTTTTGGTCAGTGTTATTGTAGTGAAGGAGAGCTCCGAGAGTGGTGGGGGTGCCGGTAGGATCGGACACTACATTGGAGCCAATGTCGTCTGGGGTGGCATTGGTGTAGGCTAGGGTTCCACTATCTAGAGTGACGATTTGGATGGTATCAGTCCAGCCGCTACTGGAGATAGCGCCTCCTCTGAGATACTTGGTGGATTCGTCGTCAATAAACCAACCATTGATAAGGGTAAATTCGGTAGGCGTCTGAGCTGACATGGGGACTGTGTCGTCCATGGCGATGAGTTCATCGAAGGTGTCTTGGATGAATGAATAAAGCTGTCTAGCCGTGTAGGTGGTATTGGAAGTGGTGGGAATGCCGTTGACGCGAGCGCCGGTGTCGGTGACGCCAAGGTCGCTGTAGATAATATCGTTGTCAGCTATAGCGCCAGCGCTAGAGTCGACGTATTTAACGGTGAGGATGCTGTTGGTGGTGTCGTCATTGATGACGGTAACTTTGGCTGAGCCTATATTGATACGAGTATCAGCGGCTAGTCCTCCGGTGCCGGAAGTGTCGTAGTTGATGGTTTTGGTAACCATGCTAGTACTGGAGGCATAGGTGCAAGTGGCTCCAGAGGTGCTGCCAGTAATTGTTCCAGATGGAGTGCCGGTAGGATAGACCAAAAAGAGCATGTTGTTGGTAGTGTCTTCTCCGACAACAACCGCAGAGCCGCCAGTCCAGGTGACCGTTTCACCGACGGTAAATGATCCCGTGCCAGTGTAGAAGACGACCATGGAGGCGTGAACTATAAGCTGATTGTAGTAATCGACAAACCAGTCGTATTGAATTGTAGCCATGATGCTTTATGTACCACTATGAAGCGCTACTTTTTCCCTCCAGACTTGATAGCTTTTAGTTTTTCTTGAGATAAAGTTTTTTTGCTGTCAGTCTTGGTTGCGGATGAGGTGGTAGTGGATTTGGCGGATTTGGTGGATGTCTCTTTGCTTTTAATTTCTTGTTTGCGGGCTTGAATCATGTCGCGAAGACGATTGCCCACTAATTTGGTGTCGTTAGCATTGGTTGGCTGTGGTTTGCTGGATTTATTGTCGTCGTTGCCGATAATGACTTCGGTAATTTTTTCTGCGAACGTCTCTTTTTTGGGCGGGTAAATGCCTTCACGAACCGCTAAGGGGAAGGGGATGAGAATTCGGCCGGAAATGTAAGGTTTAATCTTGTCAGGATTAACACGAATGACTTGACCCTTTTTCAACTTGCTCACTCCCTTGACGCCAATTATTTCGGTATCTTGGGTAGCTACAAACCGGCGACTGGGCGATTGTGAGTTGGGATCTGGAACGAATACCATAACTTTGTCATCATACGGTGAGTTTTGGGATGATGTCAATATTGGATTGGAGGGTAAATGAGTGTGTTGGTGGGCTGAGTATCTGTGGGAGGGAGGTGAGATTTTGCGGTTGGATAATTTGGCATATGGAGGAGCGGTGAAGAGGATTGACGCTTTGGGTGAACTTACCAGTTATTGTTTGCTAAGATGAATTTATGAGGGAGAAGAGCGGATTTACATTGGTTGAAGTAATGGTAGCGACGGCGGTTTTGTTTTTGTTTATTGGAGGGATTAGTGTGGTAGTAGATGCCTCGATGAGGGTGGTGGGGACCGCGAGGGCGAAATATATAGGAGCAACGTTTGCGCAGAAAAAGATTGAGTTGGCGCGCAACTTGCCTTACGACGATGTGGGGACAGTCGGGGGAATTCCGCCGGGATTATTGCCACAACAAGAGAGTATTCAAGTTGGAGCATTGAATTATGACGTGAGAGTGACGGTGTATTATGTCGATGATCCTTATGACGGGGTGGCGCCGACTGATTTGTTGCCAGTTGACTATAAGAGGGTGAAGGTGGCGGTGACTTGGGACGGCCCGTTTGCATCTAACTCTCCGTTAGAGCTTTGGACAGATATTTCGCCTAAGGGAGTGGAGACTTTGGCGGGAGCGGGAACTCTGTCTTTACAGGTTTTTGACTCTCTGGGGGCGCCGGTGGTGGGGGCAGATGTGTTGATTGTGAATGACCAGGTGACTCCGGCGGTAAATTTGAGTACGCTGTCGGATTCTTCGGGCAGAGTACTTTTGCCCGGAGCTTTGGCTTGTGTGGAGTGCTATGAGGTAACGGTTTCAAAGGATGGATTCACCACTGACAGAACGTATGGAACTGATGAGGTGGATATTCCGAATAAGCCGCATATTAGCGTGATTGAAGGGGAAGTTAGCGAGGCTTCTTTTGCGATTGATAAAACATCCACGATTCATTATAAGACAGTCAGAACGGCGGAATATAACTATGCGCCGATAAATTCGGTGCAAATGCATGTTTATGGCAGTAAATTGATTGGAACGACTGCCTTGGGTGAGCCAGTGTACGCTTATGACCAAATGATAGTAACTCAGCCTCCCAATGGGGAGATTTATGTTGGGAACATGGCCTGGGACCAATATACTGTGGAAATTCCATTGGGTTCGGCAGTGGAAGAGGCAGGAACATCGCCGCTGGTGCCATTCGCTTTGTCTCCAGGGCAAGAATTGACCTTTTATATGGTGGTGGCGGCATCGAC
>RFGN01000630.1 GCA_003696645.1 Gammaproteobacteria bacterium
TTCGTAGGATTGGCCGAGGAAGGAGAGTTTCATGGGGGCAAGGCTCCGTTTGGTTTGCTGATATTAAATTCAGCCTTGCCCCAGGCTTTCCCACAGGCTTTTTGGTGTCGTTCGTCGCGCTGAGGGTTGTTCGGGGTCACAGGGAGGGGGTGATCCGCGATCGCCTGGACGTTGAACAGCAACGCTGGAACCTTGAAGATCCAGGTCTAGCACTCTCGCAATGCTGACAGGGGCTAGTGCCTTCCCACACCCAGGAAATCGATAGGGCTATTGCCGTGTGGCATATCCCAATAAACCCACAAAACATTCCCAAAACAAAGAACTAGAGATACATTAAGAAATGTAAACCACGCAAATCTGGATTACATTTCTGCATCAAGGGTGCCTGCTGTCATTCACTTGATTGATCAGCCCTCATTTATCTGGACGAAGATGCATTTTCCTAAGGTGGTTCCTCACGGGCATATATGCCCATTTAATTACTACTGGCAAGGTAACGTCTGTCTCGCCATGATGTTTGGTGGCCGGATATGGGTTCTCCTCGACAGTTTTTCTGAAGACAATCGTGACTCGGCTTACCGACGAAGTATGGAGTTATCTGACCAGGTAGAGACGTTAATCAGCGTTTCGCCTCAGCCCCACATGCGTTACCAAATATGGGGCAAGTTATCGACCCTACAGGATCTCTCTTTACTACTAGATACTCACAAGTTGAACAGTCAAGAGCACACTCCTCACGCGGTGGAATGTGCTCCCCAGCAGTATTGCGAGATTGGCAAAGGCACAAACAGGATGGTTGCCTCCTAGCAACTGGCGGGGAGCGAAGCACCTCAGTCAATGTCTGTAAGCTTTGCCAGATCCACTGCTCATCACCCCAGCGACAAGGTGTCTGCCGGATACATCGACTTCTACAAGGCCGACCACTTCATCATTGAGGCCAAGCAGAGCAGCGAGTGGCCTGTGGCCCAGGTCAAAACCTACTTCAAAAACGCCAGCCGCCAACCAAAAGCCATCCAAGACTGCCGCGATCGCCTCACTGAACTCGGCGTCATCACCTGCCACACCGAAGACGGCCCCCCGATGGGGCATCGCCGACCTGCCAAAAACCGCGTAGCCCTGCATTGTGACCAGCGATCGCGGCAACAGCCAGCCGCAACCCGGTCAAGCCGCCTTATACCCATGAAGTTTTGCAATGTCCCATCACAGGGATATGGGGTCAAGTTCTGCGCTGATAGAATCAAGGGCAAATTTTGAGCCTGCAGCTCTTCAGCCCCCAGGAGAACAAGAATTATGGCTAATCGACAGGCGCGTAACCGGGCGGTGAACTCCGCCAGCAGTTTCATGCGCGACTTTCAAGCTTTTTTGATGCGCGGCAATGTGGTTGACCTGGCCGTCGCGGTTATCATCGGCGGGGCCTTTAGTGCAGTTGTGAAGTCTTTCATTGCTGACATCATCACCCCCCTCATTTTGACGCCTGCCCTTCAAGCAGCGGGTGTAGAAGATATCGCCGAGCTGAGCGCCAATGGTGTGAAGTATGGGCTATTTCTCTCGACCGTGATTAACTTTGTGGTGATTGCGTTTGTTATTTTCGTCATGATTCGCGTCTTTGAAAAGGCGAAGCGGAAAGAAGAAGTGGAAGCGGAAGCTGCCGCCGAACCGACGATCGAAGCAAAGCTGAACGATACGTTGACGCAACTCACAGACGTGATCAATCGCAAACTCTAGGGGCTGTCATCACTGAACGGTGAAATGCTTTTCTTACAGGGATTTCAGCCCTAGTTTGGTTGGCAAGGGCGGGCGTAGGAATGCTTTGGGTTCAAGGGTGCTGGATCGGTCGCGTAGGGTGCGGTTGACGTCAGGAAACCCAACCGTCCGAAGGATGAATGCCGGTTGGGTCTCGTTCCTCGACACCAACCTCCAACGGTAAAGTCCTGTCTGGAGAACCACCTTAGACGTAGCGGCGATAGAACTGCAGTTGCGTGCGGATGGCCTGGCGATCGCCTTCGGTGCGGGCAAAGCGCAGTTGATGGTCGAGTTCGGTGAGGCGTTGTTGATACAGGGTGTGGCTGTGCAGGGGGGGACGATGCATGGCAGGAACTCCGTAAACGATTGCAGGATAAGCACTAATCAGGACAATGAAGCCGATCTGGGGTCAGCCTCGACTTAGCGGGTGTAGCACACGCCGCGATAGGTCATGGATTCTGAGGTCTGACGCTGGGCGAGGTGGGTCTGCTTCATCTGATAAGGTTTGCCCAGGAAGGTGCCGGTCTGCTCGGTGGTGGGTGCTTCGGTGCCAGCAATGGTGGCTTCGTAGGATTGGCCGAGGAAGGAGAGTTTCATGGGGGCAAGGCTCCGTGGGTTGTTTGCTGACTATAGATTCAGCCTTGCTCCAGGCTTTCCCAAGGGAACTTTGGTGTCGTTCGTCGCGCTGACGGTTGTTCGGGGTCACAGGGAGAGGGTGATCCGCGATCGCTCGCCCGTGGCGCTTAGCGATCGGCAGGCAATTAATATCCCGGTCATGGCCGTGGTTGGGTAGATGGGGGGCTGGGCCAGTTAAGCGTCGTGATTAAGGGCGTTAATTGCCAGTGCTTCCCTAACCACGGTCAATGCCATGCCATCGGACTCAAAGCATCAAGGGACTGCATCCGTATAGTGTCTTGCCATCGCGATCGCATCTCGGGCAAAGCGATCGCGCACTTCGGCTGGCCCCATCACAATACAGTCGGCTCCGTAGCGACGGACCTCGCGGAAAAACCAGAAGGTATTGTGAATACGCCGCACAACTCGCTTGATTTGGGCCTCTGGGAGCCATTCGACCCATACATCCGCATGAGTTTTGGCATGATAGCCAAAGGCCAACCCGCGCAAGAGATGAAACTCTACCTCGATATAACTGAGTTCCGGCTGCCAATGCCCATCAGCACGAGAAATCATCGCCTCTTCAGGAATGCGATCTAACCGCAGTGACCAGTTGTGCTTGAGGTCTTCGATATCTTGGTTGCCCTCGGTTTCATCGCACCAGCAGTCGAGGTATTGGCGGTCTTCGTGGCGCTCGATCACGGCATGACGCACAGTAAAGTTCCAGAGGCGATCGGCGGCATCTTGATAGGTCAGTCGAAAGGGGCGTTGCAGACGAATACAGCGGTCTAAGTCAATGCGCCAGGGAGCGCTGGGTTGGTTTACCCACGCTTGAATTTCATGGCGGAGTGGCAGATTGAGTTCGCTACGTTCGAGCAAAATGTGGGCCAGTTCGAGGGCCGTGTCGAGCTGACCATCATCTTTGAGCCAGCCAAGGATCCGGTTGAGCGTGTTGATGCGATCGCGGCTCCAGTCATGGTTAGCAGCCAGACGCAGCTTCCCCTGGGCGATCGCTTTCACCAGTTTCGACACATTGGGGTTGTCACCCCAGGTTTGGTCAAACTCTAGCGCCAGCGCTTCTAACTGCGCTTTCTCATATTCCTCAATGGATAAAGTGATGGATCGCTTCTTACGGGTCATCGATGTCTTTGGCGTTTTTGTACGGACACTTTTTAAATATCTTTGTTGCTTGTTTCCATTATGGTTGCCAATATTGAGTCGGGCAACGATATACGGATACTTTGTGATGAAGCATGATGAATGGCGAACGATTGCTCCTTGAGCGCATCACGGTGAAGCCTCACATCCTTAATGGCAGACCTATCCTGCGGGAAAAGGGGTTGACGGTAGAGGTGGTCTTAGCTCTTTTGGCGGAGGGTGCGACGTATGAGTTGGTGCTGCAGATGCACCCGGACTTGGAACGGGAGGATATCCTGGCGTGCTTGACCTATGCCTCTTACTTGGTTGCGGGCAAGGCGTTGCCGGAGCGATTTACAACCAGCGATGACGATGCGTGAGGGAATGTTGTGTTCTGTGTTGGTTGATGGAGGGTCTGGGGATTAAGACCGCCATGGGGGATTAATGCTTTGGGAGTGTCGGCCATGACGATGTTGGAGCAACTGACGCAGATTTTAGGCAATGGGCAGTGGCATGCGAGATCAGTTTTGAGTTCTTAGTTTTGAGCTTTTAATTTTTAACTCAAAACTCAACATTAAAAACTTACTTGTAAAGTCATGTATTCACTTCAGCTAAAACCTGTCTACTCTTGTCCAGCTTCAGATGTTCCCCAGGAAGTTTATTTGCCTCAGGGGTGGCAACTGTCATGGCATCAGTTTGAGACTTTAAAGGCTCTAAGAGATCCCAATGTTGATGTCATTTTCAACACAGCAATGACAGGGGATGGCAAGAGTCTTGCCGCTTATCTAGATATCCTCCAAGGAGACTGTCACGCGATCGCCCTTTATCCCACCAATGCTCTGGCTGCTGATCAAGAGAACCAGGTTCAAAGCTACATTGATGACTTTCAGCCGCCGAATGAGCCCAGGGTAAATCGTTTAAGTGGACCTGAGCTTGAGGTTTATTCCGAGAATGAGGGTTTGCGGAAAGGCAGCGCGATCGCATCCCGTGCGGGGCAATCGGAAGTTCTCATCACCAACCCCGATATTTTTCATTACCTCCATCGCGGCGCTTACCTCACCAGTAACGATACGCCTGACAAGCTCTGGAACCGCATCGACAAGGACTTCGACCTGTTCATCTTTGACGAGTTCCATGTGTTTGCAGCACCTCAGGTTGCCAGCGTCTTGAATACGATGCTGTTGATTCAGGCAACCAATCGGCGCAAGAAGTTTTTGTTCCTATCAGCAACGCCAAGTAAGTCTTTGTTGAATCGGTTAGACAAAGCGGGTTTTCGCTATCGAGAAATCAGCCCCATAGACGAAGGGAAGTACCAATTTCCAGAGACTCAGGCAGAAACAGAGGCTTTAGAGGCAGACCACTGGCGGCAGGTTGCACGTCCCATTGACCTGACGTTTGTGCCGATGGAACCGACATCCAAGGCTTCTGAAACCTGGCTGAAGGAGCATCAGGAGTCTATTCTCAACCAGTTTCTAGAACATCCCGGTAGTAAAGGAGCCATCATCCTCAATTCCATTGCGGCGGTGAAGCGGCTAACGCCTGTTTTTCGAGACTGCTTTGTCCAACACGGGCTGACAGTTCGGGAAAATACGGGTCTGTCTGGAGGGCAGGAAAAAGCTGAATCTCTGGCGGCTGATCTGGTGATTGGCACCAGCACCATTGATGTAGGGGTAGATTTCAAAATCAACTTTCTAGTTTTTGAGTCCTCGGACGCGGGCAATTTTATCCAGCGGTTGGGCCGATTGGGCCGACATGACAAAAATATTCAAGGCGGTTCATTTGATGGCTTTAGGGCCTATGCGTTGGTGCCCAATTTCTTTGTGGAGCGCCTGTTTGCAGGGGATGAAGCCGTTTTGACGAATGGGGACGTGTGCGATCGCATCCACTTCCAAAAACTTATCCGCGACAAGTACCGCCAAATCAATGACTTCGAGGGCTATTACAAACGCTGGGGGGCTGTTCAGTCAGTCTCTCTAGGGCGACAGTTAGCCAATCCTGCTGTGAAGTCTCAATACGCAGGGTCGGTCCAAAAGTTTCAGCAAGCTTGCGAAAAGGTCTTTGAGACTCGATTTAGCCAAGTTTTTGGGCGGATAAAAGGTTGGACTGAAGAGTGGGCACACCTGTCAGGTCAAAAAACGGGTAACCCCATTGCTGAAGACGCTAGAAGCTTCCGTGGGTCGAGCCCGTTGCAATGCGGTCTGTATGACTTGACAGAGGCTAATGAGCGCGATCGCTTCAAAACCTATGACCTTCCCGGCGTGCTCAGCAATCTAGACATCGAGATGTGGAGCAAATCTGCTTTCCTCGACACTCTGGACAAAACAGCAAGGCTGACTGGGCAACCGATTGCTAAAGGCCGCTTCAAGCACTGCTTGGGCTTTATGAAGCTGCGGAGCTATCGCGAAGAGCGTCTGAACTGGAAGTTTACTTATTCAGGAGATCTTCAAGAAAAAGCCGATTCATGGAAGGTTCAGCCTTTAGATAACTTAGAGGTTTGGCAACCTGACAATTCTTGGATAGTTCCAATTAACCGCCTCCTGAGACAGCAGCTAAGAACTAAAGGCTTGGCCTGTTATGTCCTTCGGAAACCTGTGCGAGAGGTGCGGTTGCGATTACAGCTACCCATGCATTTTCAGATTTATCCTATCAGCGACTCGTACAGTGTTCACGACGCCAACGCGCCTTACTCAGTGGCGTTCGGTCAGTCAGCATTGCTGATTGACACTCTGGCCCACCGATTTAGGCGTGAAGGAGGTGAGATATGGGTTGCTTAGAAGATTGGGCAGGAAAGGAATTAGCTTCGACCTTAGTAAGTCGTGTTTCAATACCTCGGAGGCTTTGTATACCAAGATTTCCAGCAGATCATCCTGGCACCCTTCCTGCTAAAGAGAAGCATACCAGAGAGCGAGCAGAGTTTTTAGAGGGTCACGACATACTAAATAGCTATGTTAGGATTTTGGGCAAATATGCACAGGAGGATGTGGCAGTGCAACAACCCAATTCTGACCTCGACTTACTTCGTCACTTTATTGACTTAATCGAAGCGGAAAGATCTTGTAACAGCTTTCAGGATAAGCGCATCAAAGAAGTTGAGCAGCAATATGCGCAGTTAGAGGATCGCCTCTCCTCAATGGAGTCTATTGTTTCGATTCTGAGGCACGACAGGGCTCGTCAGGCCGAGTTGGAGTACATGGAAAACCCTTACTCCCTTGACGGTAGTCCGCGATGCAATTGTTGAAGATCCCTTTCATGGGGAAGGAACAGTCATGACCGTCCAAATTCTGCGCAAGAAATTCACGATAGGGCAGTATCACCAGATGATCGAGTCCGGCATTCTGACCGATCGCGATCAAACATCGGGTAGGGGCAGGGTTTCCCTGCCCAAGGCAACACAACCCACCGCCCAACCGATACCTATCAACATTCAACCGGTCATGTTGGTTGATGATAAAAATTCTGTATTGGGCGAGAAGACCTCGTCCCTACCCGTCGGGTTTGGCAATCCTGACATTGGGCGAGGAGACCTCGCCCCTACGGCGATGAAATACAATCCTGCAATTCACCACCGGCGATCGATCCGCTTGAAGGACTACGACTATAGCCAAGCAGGTGCTTATTTTGTCACGATCTGCACCCAGGGAAGGGCATGTCTGCTTGGCGAGATTGTAAATGGCGCGCTCGCTCTCAGCCAGTATGGGGTCATTGTCGAACAGGTTTGGCACCAAATTCCGCAGCACTTTTCCTCTGTAACCCTCGATGCAGCAGTCATTATGCCTAATCACTTCCACGGCATCATTGTGATTGCTGAAGAGAGTTTTCTTGTTCAACAAGAATCTCCAGATTTAGTGTCAAAGCAAAATTCTAAGAAGCCAACATTAGGCCAAATTGTTGCTTATTTCAAATATCAA
>RFGN01000631.1 GCA_003696645.1 Gammaproteobacteria bacterium
GTACAACGACATGCGGCAGTTGCATGGTATGGGATGCCATCGGAGATAGCTGCAAAAACAAAACAGTTGAAAACCACTCCCTAACACATTCCGAAACTTCGTCAGCCGAATTTTATCATGCACATAAGGCGAGGCGCATTCAATGTTATTGAAACCAAGTGATTTCTCCGCACTATATTTGTCCGCCATATTGTCAATGTTTACTACTCACTAAATTGGTCATCTCATGAACAAAATCCTGCTTTGTTCAAGTCTCTTTTTTTGCTGCCTTCTCCTTTCCTGCAATGAATCCGGCAATGAATCCGGAAAGACCGCCACGGCGCCACCCATGTTCACAGCCATTCCTGCAGAACAATCCGGGGTTGGGTTCAACAATGAAGTGGACCCCGCAAAAGTGAAAAGCCCCATAGAGTACATCAATGTGTACAACGGTGCCGGCGTAGCCATTGGTGATATTAACAACGATGGATTGCAAGACATCTACTTCACAGGCAATGTGGTCGAGAACAAACTCTACCTGAACAAAGGCAATTTTCAATTTGAAGACATCACTCAAAAAGCCGGGGTGGCCGTACCCGACAGTTGGTGTACCGGTGTCACCATGACCGATGTTAACGAAGATGGCCTTTTGGATATCTATGTTTGCAGGGCCTACCACGACGACCCCTTCCTCAGATCAAACCTGCTGTTCATCAACAATGGCGATTTGACCTTCAGTGAAAAAGCAGCCGAATTTGGCATTGCTGATCCCGGCTATGCCATCTCCGCCACTTTTCTGGACTACAACAAAGACGGCCACCCGGATCTCTACGTTGGCAATCATCCGCTCGGCAGAACCAACAAGACCTATCTGGAGCATATCAAACTATGGCAAAAACCAAGCATGGAGTTCAGCGACAAGCTGTACAAAAACAACGGTGACGGCACTTTCACCGATGTGACCAAAAAGGCCGGCATCCTGAACTACTGCTGGACCCTCGGCGTGGTGGCCGCCGACCTCAACGAAGACGGCTGGACGGATATCTACGTAGCAGCTGACCACACCGAACCCGATCGCTATTATCAAAACAACGGCGACGGAACCTTTCAGGAAGTGTCAGCCCAAAAGTTGAAACACATGTCACACTCCAGCATGGGAGTGGACGCCGCCGACATCAACAACGACGGACTGTTGGACCTGGCTGTTGTGGAAATGGCCGCCACCAATAATTTTGACGAAAAAACCAACATGCCCAGCATGAACCCCGAGCGGTTTTGGGCTTTTGTGAAAGTTGGCTACCACTACCAGTACATGCGCAACATGCTCCAACTCAACACCGGTGACGGCTACTTCTCCGAAATAGGACAAATGGCCGGCGTGCACCGTACCAACTGGAGTTGGGCCAGCCTGCTCGCTGATTTTGACAACGACGGTTACAAAGACTATTTCGTCTCAAACGGATACCTGCGCATGTACAACGACAAAGACCACCACAAAAAATTCTCTAAAACTTTTGAAGACCTCGTAAAGCAGGGGCAGCAAATTCCCAAATCCCTGATCAAGGACTACGGAGCCAAAGCCCCTGAAGCACGACTCGAAAACAACTTCTTCCGCAACAACGGTGACCTGACCTTCACTGAAATGGGGCCGGAATTCGGGCTGAATTTCAAAGGCCTTTCTTCTGGAGCCGCTTACGCCGACCTGGACAACGACGGCGACCTGGACCTTGTAGTGAACAACACGAATGATCCGGCCCTGATCTACAAAAACGAAAACAGGGAACGCACCGGCAACAACTTTTTCCGGGTGGCGCTCAAGCATCCTCCTGCTGTCTGCCCCATCGGCACCAAA
>RFGN01000632.1 GCA_003696645.1 Gammaproteobacteria bacterium
ATCACCCACGGCAAAACGGTTCTTGACGTCAACCGTGATGCGGTTTTCGTCTGGGTGATAGTCAATGACCTCCCCTACGAATTGCTGACGGGTATGGGTGGAGCTGCCGTTTTCATAATTTTGGTATTCCGAGGGGACATGACGTCGATAAAACCCCTCTGTATAGCCGCGGCTGGCAAGACCTTCAAGCTCATCCATGAGGGTCATGTCAAATTCCTTTCCGGCCAGGGCATCATCAATGGCATGCCGATAGACCTGTGCAGTCCGGGCGACATAGTAGTAGGATTTTGTGCGTCCCTCGATCTTGAAGGAGTCGACGCCAATATCGATAAGGCGCTTGATATGTTGTACGGCGCGTAGATCCTTGGAATTCATGATGTAGGTGCCATGCTCGTCCTCGAAGGCCGGCATGTATTCGTTGGGCCGACCTTTTTCCTGTAACAGAAACAGGTCATCCTTGCTGACCTGATTGAGTGCTTCATGGGCAGCGGCCTGTTGCGACGGGCCGGGGGCAGGCTGGATAATGGGTTGTGATGGATCGACCTGGGCCGGAATGATGTCTCCGGTTTCAGTCTGTTTGGCCTCATGGACCTGATAGTTCCAGCGGCAGGCATTGGTGCAGGCACCCTGGTTGGGATCGCGATGGTTCATGTAACCGGAAAGCAGGCAACGACCGGAATAGGCAATACACAGGGCGCCGTGAACGAAGACCTCCAGCTCCATATCGGGACATTGCTGCTTGATCTCCTCGATCTCGTCCAGGCCCAATTCGCGAGACAGGATGACGCGCGTCAGGCCCATCTGTTGCCAGAATTTGACGGCGGCCCAGTTGACGGCATTGGCCTGTACCGAGAGGTGGATCGGCATGTCCGGCCATTTTTCACGTACCAGCATGATCAGACCCGGGTCGGCCATGATCAGGGCGTCGGGGTGCATGTCGATAACGGCCTGCATGTCATCCAGATAGGTTCTGACCTTGTTGTTATGCGGACTGACATTGCTTGCCACAAAAAATTTCTTGCCAAGGGCATGGGCACGTTCGATGCCTCGTGCAAGGTTTTCCAGATGATTGAATTCGTTTTCACGTACACGCAGGCTGTAGCGAGGCTGACCGGCATAGACGGCATCAGCGCCGTAGGCAAAGGCGTATTCCATGTTTTTCAGGGTGCCTGCAGGGGAGAGCAGTTCAGGAGTCTTGTCAGGGATGTTCATGAGCGTTCAGTTCGGTTTCAAGCAGGTCCGTTAACAGGTTGAGCAGTTGTTCTGGGTGGTCAATTGTATAGTCGGCCTGCCAGTTTCGAGGGGGATTATCAACAGAAATATAGCCGAAACCGGCTGCCACTGTACGCATGCCGGCAGATCGACCGGCCTGGATATCGCGTTCTGCATCGCCAACATACAGGCATTCTTGAGGGGGTTTCTGCAGAAGCCTGCAGGCATGCAGCAGGGAATCCGGGTGAGGTTTGCCTCGATCAACCGTATCGCCACTGATCACACATTTGGGTGCCGAGGGCAGCGGCAGGGTCTCAACCAGCGGATCCGTCAACCAGCCCGGCTTGTTGGTAACGATGCCCCAATCTGTCTGGCGTTCGGCCAGGGCCTGCAACAAAGCCTCCATGCCTGGCATGAGAACAGCGTTGTCAGTCAGGGCTTGTCTATAATATTGTAAAAAACGTTGTTGCAGATCGTGGAAGCGGGGATGGTCCCGCTCCACTCCAAAGCCGGTGCGGATCATGGCGATACTGCCATTGGAGGCCACCTGTCTCAACGTTGACAGGGGTGTGAGGGCCTGTTTTTCTTCCTGTTGCAATCGGTTGAGGGCCACATACAGGTCGATGGCGGTATCGGCCAGTGTACCGTCCAGATCAAACAGGATGGCTGTAATTGGGTCAGGCATGGGGATCAGGCCGGTTTTTCTGCGCGCAGAAGGTAGTTGATGTCCACTCGATGGCCGAGTGCCGCATGACGGGTGAATGGGTTGTAGCGCATTCCGGTGATATCCTTGACTTCTAGACCAGTCTGGCGACAGGCCCGTGCCAGTTCGGAGGGGCGGATAAATTTTTGATAGTCATGAGTGCCGACTGGCAGCAGCTTTAACAGGTATTCTGCACCCAGGATGGCCCCGGCATAGGATAATGGCGTTCGGTTCAGGGTGGAAAGAAACAGCTGCCCGCCCGGCTTGAGGGCGTCACTGCAGGCCTTGAGCAAAGACAGTGGATCCGGAACGTGTTCCAGCAGTTCCATGCAGGTGACGGCATCGTAATGCTCCGGATGATTTGCAGCATGCTGCTCTGCTGTTTCCAGACGATAGTCGACCTCAAGGTGCTGCACCC
Source organism: Gammaproteobacteria bacterium (assembly GCA_003696645.1). Taxonomy (GTDB): domain Bacteria; phylum Pseudomonadota; class Gammaproteobacteria; order J025; family J025; genus J025. Next base: position 2,334 of record RFGN01000632.1, read on the forward strand.
GGGCATGATCTCTGGCGACATTGATTGCCTGCTCGGCCATGTCGAGGGCACAGACCTTGGCACCTTCCCTTGCCAGGGCCTCACTGAGCAGGCCACCGCCACAACCGATGTCCAGAATGGCCTTGCCTTGTAATGAAATGGCCTGCTGAACATATTGCAAACGAACCGGGTTGAGATCATGCAACGGTCGGCACGGGCCATCCGGATCCCACCAGTGTGCAGCCATGTCATTGAAGTGCCCGGTCTCGGCCGGGTCCCAATTTTGCAGGCCATGATTTTCGGGGTTCTGGCCGAGATG
>RFGN01000633.1 GCA_003696645.1 Gammaproteobacteria bacterium
GAAGGGTACAACCAGCCCACCATCACCGGCTTGCAGATATTACCGGCCGCCTGGAAACCGAAAACGGCCGAACGTTCACAGCAATTGCCCCTGTTCCAGACTGCATAAGCGCCATGTCCCGTTCCACTGCCGCCGACATCCGCCAATTTTTACAAGACCTGGCTAAACAAGACTGGATACGTCGCAGCGAACGCCGCTGGTGGCCTCATTTCCTGTTCCATTACACCGACATTCGCAACGCCGTGCGTATCTTGCAAGATGGCACGCTCTACAGTCGCTTGCAGGCCGAACAGATGGGAAGAATGGCTATTAGCAGCGGCAGCCCTGATGTTTTGGCCGGAACCAGCCTGCATATTCAAGATTGCGTGCGGCTCTATTTCCGCCCCAAAACGCCAACCCAATACCATGCCGAAGGCGTCCACTCAGCGCAATCTCTGGCTCGTTCCCGCTTTCCCAACGCCCATTGTCCGGTTCCGGTTTTCTTTTTATTCGACGCCGCCGCGATACTCAGCCGCCCCGACACCCAATTTTCCGACCGGGGGCTTGGGGGGGCTGACTACCGACTGGGTTCCACCCTGGATGATTTGAAAGCATTACCCTGGCAGCAAATTTACCATCAAGGCCGAATTGACCCAGAGGTCTCCCGTGAAATTATCGCCCGGCGCAATGCCGAAGTCATCGTCCCCCAGCAACTGGATTTGAACGACCTGCGCTTCATTTACTGCCGCTCCGATGCCGAAAAAGATACGCTGCTGCATCTACTACCGCCGGCATTACGTCGTCGGTATCAATCCAAAATTGTTGCTTCCAATCGCAGCGAACTATTCTTCCGTCAGCGCACTTTCATTGAAAACGCCACCTTGCTGGCGGATCGCATTTACCTGCGTTTTTCACCGGATACAACCTGCCCTGGCCCTTTTCACCTGCGGCTGGACCTCACCACATCCCGTACCTGGACGCAAGAGAGAACTGATTTCACACTGGGACCATCTTACGAATATAATATTCAGTTTAAACGACCTCTTTCGCAATACTGGGTTCGTGTTTTTTTGGACGATCACCTGATTTATGCCAACGTTTTTGAGGAATTGGAAATCCCCTTCTAAACCAAACGAGGCCATTTATGAGCAATACATCCACCATTGTTGACCGCATCTGGAACTATTGCAACGTCCTGCGGGACGACGGCGTCTCCTACGGCGACTATCTGGAGCAGCTCACCTACCTGCTCTTTCTGAAAATGGACTATGAAAATGTGACCGAACTGGGCAAATCCAGCGCCATTCCTGCCGCATACAACTGGGACAGCCTGCGCCGCCTGGAAGGGGACGAACTGGAAAAGCATTACCGTGACATTTTGACCGAATTGGGGCAGGGCAGCGGCCTCATCCCC
>RFGN01000095.1 GCA_003696645.1 Gammaproteobacteria bacterium
AACAAGGTGCACCTCTGGCAGGAGATCGCCAGCAGCCTGCTGCGCAAGTACGTCGAGCGCTACTACACTTTCCGCAAGCGTGAATGGGAGCTTCCCCACCTTGAGTACCGCAATCTTGACGAAGATGATCCGAACTTTCCGAGCGTCTTGCGGGAAGGCCGTACCGAGTACGGCTACCGAATCCTGATCGAGGAATCCCAGAAGGATATCGTGGAGAAACTAAAAGATTTGAAAGCAGCCATTGAGCAAGGAAACCTGAAGGACTGGCAGTTCAATGGTCTCAAGGCGATTTGCTTCGATCGTCACCTTTACCATCCACTGCTGTTCCTCGAGGGCGGAGTGGTAGAGATTTCACCGGCACCGCTCAACAAAGGCGAGCGGCGCTTCGTGGAGGATCTGAAGGCGTTTTGCGAATCAAAGCCAGACCACTTTAAGGACAGGGAGCTCTATCTTTTGCGCAACCTGAGCCGCGGCCGCGGTGTTGGGTTCTTCGAGGCGGGAAACTTCCATCCCGATTTTATCATCTGGCAAGTCACTGGCACGCAGCAGCACGTGACGTTCGTGGACCCGAAGGGGATCAGACAGGTTGGCTTGAATGACCCTAAAATCAATTTCTTCAAGACAGTAAAGGAGATACAGGATCGACTTGGCGATCATTCCGTTACCCTCGAATCCTTCATTGTCTCAAACACACCCGCATACCAAATGAAGATGCTATGGGGTATAACCAAGCAAGAAATGATGGGAAAAAATATCGTGTTTCAAGAGGATTTCGATTATGTTGGAATAATCTTAGGCATGAATAACGCAGAGTAAGCACAACCACAAACAACATGTCAGGATTCATCCTCATTAAGGAATCCAAGGCCCGTACAGATCAAACGCCCAGTACTGCAGGTTTTGTCCGGGAGCTTCGCTCTGCCCTTCGCAATCGCGGCGTATTGAAACAGGAAAACGATTTCCTGGTATTTCAGCAGGACTATAGATTCAGTTCACCATCTACCGCTGTATCTGTACTCGTTGGCGGGAGCGCCAATGGCCGCATTTTGTGAAAACCAAAGACTACAAAACCCTCAAAGAATACCAGGAAATGCAGCTACCCGCCCAGTAGCCAAACCACCCCGCTTCTCCCCTCCCCCCTCCGGGACAGCCTCTCCTCCAGGCTGTCCCGGAGTTGTTTTAGGGCCTGTGGTAAGGGAAGTTTCACCCCTTCACCACCTTCAGCACAAACGACTCCCGATCCGAGGAAAACCGCAGGTAATAGATGCCCGGGGCAAGCTGGGGGAGGTCGATGCTGCCATCGGGTGCACCGGAGGTGAGGAAGGCGGCCAGTGGGCGGCCGGTGAGGTCGAGGAGGGAGCAGGTATAGGGCTGGCCGGTGGGCAGGTTGCTGTACTGGAGTACCGATCCGGTGAGGGGATTGGGGAAAATGCTGATCGGCTCGAGTTGGGCCGTTTCGCCGGTGGGATCGACCATGCAGTTTTCAGCCGGGTCATTGCCGTTGGCGGCGATGATGGGCGCAAGGAAGTTGCTCAGGTTCTGGCACCGGAGTGGGATGTTGGCGATGGAATGCCCGGGCGGGTTGTCGAGGCAATCCCATGACCCCGGGAAGCCCTGATCGACGATGTCGGCCAACAAATGCCCGGGGGTCACGCCCTGGGATGTGAGTTCATTGCTGATGAAGCAGCTGCCGGCGGCAAATGGGCGGGAGGCATTTGGCTGACAGATGTTTGTTGGGTCCAGGCAATACCAGTACAATGGAAAGAACGGGAACCAGTTGCAGTGCACCACCAGGTCGTCGGTGCGGTGGTAGAGGTAGAGGGGTGGTGTGCCGCCCGACAGCAAAGTGGTGTCGATGACGGCGCCCATGAACGCCGCCACACCTGCCACGGAGGCATCTTGCTGTCCGAGGTTCAGCGTCCCTTCCACCGGGCCCAGGTCAGGCCGCTCGGTGGAGAGGGGCTGTGGCACGCAAACCATCAGGTCTGGATCGGGGACAGGGCCGTCGGGAAGCTGAAAGGCTGCGGCCGGTTTTTCCGCTTCCTCATCCAGCAAGCCGACGTATAGGGCGGTGATGGCGCCTGCACTGACACCTCCGACGAAGACATTGGACACGTCCGTTGAGTCCAAAGCGGCTCTGTTTTTCAAAAATCGAATGGCGCCTCTGGCGTCCTGCATGGCCCGGTAAGCCGCCCGCTCCCATTCCAGTTTGTCGGCTGCGTAAATGCAGGCGTTGGCGCCGGTGTAGGGGCATAGCGCGTACGGGGTGTAGCTGGCCGCCGGCAACATCCCCAGCCGGTAATCGATACTGGCGACGTTGTAGCCCCGGGAGGCCATTTCATTACAAATTGCCAGTATTTCTGGATCGTATCGGGTTCCGGACAGGAATGCGCCCCCATGAATCATCACGAGCAGGGGCCGCAGGCAGTTGCTGTCTCCCACCGGGTAATACATGTCGAGGCTGAGCGTCACGGTATTGCCGGCAAAATCGACGGCTTCGCCGTATTCCATGCCGGCAAAGACCCTGACGGGATAGGTGGGTTCGGTGTAATGTGACTGAGAAAACGCCAGCGAGCATGCCAGCAAAAGCGAGAAGGTGTACAGTGTTTTCATATCCATCAGTTTTTGATGAAACAGATCATAAATGTACACCAAAAACGATTTTGTACGTGAACACCCTAATGCAGAATTCACTCCTGCTTAAACACCCTTTCCATCAGTCCCTCCCGGTAGCTGGCGCCCACGGGCAGTTTGGCTTTGCCGATGTGCACCATGTTGCCCTCCAGGGCCTCGATCTTGTCGATGGGCACGATGTAGGATTTGTGGATGCGGATGAAGCGGTCGGCGGGCAGTTCCTCTTCCAGGCTTTTGAGGGATTGAAGGGAGAGCAGCCGGCCGTTGGGCGTG
>RFGN01000634.1 GCA_003696645.1 Gammaproteobacteria bacterium
CGGCGTGCCGAAAATACCGCCTCTTTGTCTGCCCATTACAAGCATGGCATCTGGATCCTGAATTCGAATTTTCTGGCAACAAGCTCTCGCAAGGATTCCGATTTCAGCTCCATCATCAATCCCGGTTATGGGCTGGTGAATCTCGGCTTGCTGGCCAACGTCAGTCAGGACCTGCAGGTTTCCCTCAAGGTGGATAATGTCCTCGACAAGCAGTACACTCTGGCACATGGCTTCAATACGGCAGACCGATCTGTCTATGTCGGCATTCGTTATCAGGGTGGTTTATAGGGCTTTTTGACATGCGTCGATTTCAGCGCAAGGGCATGTGGGTGGGATTGCTTGGATCAGTCATCCTGCATGTCCTGTTTCTGATCTCGTTGCCAATACATCCACTTCAAAGCATGTCTGAATCCAATGGCAGGATATTCTCGGTCAGTCTGCAAGATACCCTACCCTTTGAACACACCAGGTTGAAACCATCATCTCCCTCCAAGCCTGCCTCGACCCTGCCTGTTCCCGAAATCACATCCGCCATCATCCATGGTTCCAAAGCGAAATCTGAACCAATTCATCATCGCCTGTCCAAACCAATGCCATCACTCCATCAAACTGAGCCCGAGAAAATTTTCCTGGCACGGCCAGAAACCGCACACCATCATATCGAGAAGCGGCAACCACCCCCGGTCTCCATCAGCGACCCCGGACATCCATCGAAGGGTCGAGATGGACTTGTCAAAATAGCAGGCTCCGTATCCCAACCGGAACCATCTTCTCGCCCAGATTCCAACCGGTCATTGCAGCATGCCCTGATTCAGGCACTTCAACCCTATTTCCATTACCCAAAATTGGCACAACGCCGGAATTGGCAGGGTACGGTCATTCTGTCTGTGCATATCGATTCCAGTGGGCATTTCAAACAGATTCAGATCGACCAAAGCTCGGGACATCTCATTCTGGATCGCTCGGCCAAACGCAGCCTGCAACGTTTGGCAGTTCTTCCAGATATTTCCAGGTGGCTTGGCCAGAAAACTGGACTGAAAACACAATTACCCATCAGATATCAACTTACCGAGGGATAAATGGGCTATCGTATCAACACGGTCTATACCCGATCCGGTGATCAGGGACAAACCAGTACCGCCAATGGCAACCGGGTCTCGAAATCCTGTTCTCGGATCGCTCTGCAGGGTGATATCGATGAACTGAACAGCTGGCTGGGCCTGCTTCGGCAGAGCCGCTTGCCAGAAGGTTTTGATGCCATTCTGAATCACATTCAGCATACCCTGTTTGAGGCCGGGGCCGAGGTCAGTAGCAGTCACCCCTGTCTCGAGATGACAGACATTCAGTGGCTGGAGCAACATATCGACAGGATCAATGCCCAACTACCGATCCTCAGGGAGTTTGTACTGCCGGGCGGAAATCAGGATGCTGCCATCTGCCACCTGACCAGAAGCTGTTGCCGCCGAACCGAAAGAACAGCCGTTCATGTCAACCAGGAGGAATCCTTGAGTCCTGTATTGCTTGGCTATCTGAATCGTCTTTCAGATCTTTTATTCGTCATGGCCCGTACTCTGGCTCGTCAAGATGGGCAGAGTGAAGTATTATGGTCACCCAGACATGTTGAATCCGACTGACCAATCATGAAGAAAAAAGATACCCTGCTGCTTCTTGCTGTTCTGACCTTGGCTGTTCTGAGTCGCTGGATCCCTCACCCTCCCAATTTTTCTCCAATTGGGGCATTGGCCCTGTTTTCCGGCGTTTTTTTTGCCGACCGCCGGCTGGCCTTTCTGATCCCTTTTTCTGCGATGTTCGTCAGTGACCTGTTACTGGGTCTTTCTCCCATTTCTGCCTTTGTCTATCTGGGCTTCGCTATCACGATTGGTCTCGGGATATGGTTGCGTTCCCACCTCAAGGCAAGGCATGTCATCCTGTCAGTATTGGGAAGTTCGGTAATCTTCTTTATTCTGACCAACTTTGGTGTATGGGCGATATCCGGGTTGTACCCTCACACATTCTCGGGCCTGACAGCCTGTTATATTGCCGCCATCCCGTTCTTTCAGAACAGTCTGTTGGGAGACCTGTTCTATAACCTGATCTTTATGGGGGGGTATCTGGCCCTGCATCGACAGTCCAACATTCAGCATTCCATTTCCAACCCCTGAATCCTTTGTGAAAACCATACCAGACAGGCGATACTGGCTTGCTGCAGTATGGCTTCTGGTTACCTTCCCCTGTGAAGCCCGGCTGAATGACCTGATCAGTCCGCTGCATCGATCAAGCCACCTCCAGTCAATTGATCATGACACAAGAACTGCCCTTGGTCAGACCGACATGCTATTCCATGCCATCCGCTATCGCAATCGGGTTGTAGCAGAGAAATGGATCAGACTCACTGATAATATCAATCAGCATAATGGCTTTGGAACGACCCCGCTGTTCCTGGCGGTACAAAACAATATGCCTGAGGTAGCAGAACAGCTCCTTCAGGAAGGTGCCTATCCTGATGCCCTACGTAAAGACGGGTTCGGGCCATTGCATGTTGCTGCCCAGGAGGGATATGTAAGAGCAATCGATCTGCTTCTTCAGTATGGGGCCGACATCGATGCGCGGGATCAGCATGGTCAGACGCCTCTGATGCTGGCCGCCACATTGGCAACAACGCCTGTGCTGGAATTGCTCCTGCAGCAAGGTGCCACCACAGACCTGCAACGCAATGATGGAGCAACAGCCCTTTATTTGGCCACACAGGCAGGTCGCCTGAATAACATTCGCTTGCTGATCCGGTATGGGGCAGACTTGAATCAACCTGGCGTTCATGGTGCAACACCCTTGATAATGGCCACTGAAAAAGGTGAGATCGACGTCGTCAAAGATCTGCTCAGGTCTGGGTCCAGTCCAGACCAGGAAAACGACTCCGGGGATACTGCTCTCATGCAGGCTGCAGCGAGAGGGTATGCCGAGATCGCTTCCATCCTGATCAAGGCAGGAGCAGAAGTCAATCATGAAAACCGGGAGGCCAATACCGCACTCTATCTGGCTTCACAAAATGGTTTCATCAATATTGTCCGTGCGCTCATTGAAGCAGGAGCAAAAGTCAACCATACTGATACCCTGCTCAACACGCCTTTGATGGCTGCAGCCATGAATGGACATGTCGATATTATCAGGTTCCTTCTCGAAAGTGGTGCCAATATCGAACTGCAAAACAAGAATGGAAGAACACCTCTGATGATCGCCGCCGCATTCGGGCAAGCAGAGGCCGTAAAGACCCTCATTGAAAACGGTGCCAAGATCAATATCCAGGCAACCACTGATGGGATGACTGCCCTGTTATTTGCCGTAAATGGTCAAAATACCAGGATTGCAGAATATCTACTGCAACATGGAGCCGAGGCAAATATAGCCACTCATTCCGGTTTTTCACCTTTGCACCTGGCTGTATTGAACAAGCAAATTTTACTGGTGAAACTTCTGCTTTCGCATGATGCCGATCCTCACTTGAAAACTGCAGCAGGAGAATCAGCACTGGATATCGCCCAAAGAATCCACACCAAGGAGATTATGGAAGTGCTTGAGCACTTTCAGAAAGAAGATGGAAAGGAGTGACTTCGATAAAGATCAACCGCATCACATCTCTGACGAAAGATTGCCTCACCTATCTCCTGTCCAGAAAGGGCCTTATCTGTTGTAATTCGATCGATATCAACTTCTTCGGCTGCCTCAACACAACCCTGCCACAATCTGCCATATTCGAAAGGCTCATTCTCCTTGCCCAGACGACCTTGCACATCGGCCTGGCAGGCCTCAAGAAACTGATTGAATCGTTGTCTGCGACGAAATGCATCCAGTTTGAGCAGAAGCTTGACGATGGTCGAGGAACGCATCTCGGCAATGCGATACAGTTTGGTATGATGCTCGGTGACCAGCAAGGCCAGTTCCCTGAAATCGTTGGGGACGCGCAACCTCTTGCAGAGTTTACTCACTGGTTCTACCCCCCTCTTTTCATGCCCACGATGATGTGGCCATATTGAAGCGGGGGTCAGCCCCTTTCCTAGATCATGCATCATGGCGGCGAACACCACCTCGGGTGCCTCGCTGATCCTTCTCGCACGATCCATCGCCATCATTACATGGATCCCGGTATCGATTTCGGGATGATATTTCTCAGGCTGGGGTACACCAAAAAGGCGCTCGATTTCTGGGAAAATGACCTTCAGCGCCTGACCATCCCGCAAGCACTGGATAAAACGGGATGGATCAAGGGTAAGCAGACTTTTGTAAAGTTCCTTCCAGATGCGTTCCGGGACCAGGGAGGAAAGTTCACCTGATGCACTCATCGTACGTACAAGCTCCAGCGTTTCAGGTGCTATAGTGAATCCAAGATGATGAAATCTTGCTGCAAACCTGGCCAGCCGCAATACCCTGACCGGATCTTCTGCAAAGGCGGGAGAAACATGACGGAGTACCCTGTTCTGGAGATCTCTGCGGGCGCCAAAAAAATCAAGGATCCGTCCTTCGGAATCACGTGCCAGGGTATTGATTGTCAGGTCCCGACGCCGTAGGTCCTCCTTTAGACTGACCGAGCCTGATTCGTCGAACTCGAATCCATGATATCCAGCTGATACCTTTCTCTCGGTCCGTGCCAATGCATATTCTTCGCCGGTCTCAGGATGAATGAAAACCGGAAAATCCTTACCAACCTGCTGATATCCCTGCTCAAGAAGAAGCTGTCGCGATCCTCCCACAACAACCCAGTCACGTTCCTTGACAGGCAATCCAAGAAGCTCATCTCGTATCGAACCGCCAACCTGATAGATCTTCAATTCGACACCCGGATGTGCTTATCGACCTGCCCTTGCTCTAAGATGGTCAAGGTATGTTGGTTTCTGAGATTGGGCGAGATAGGTGGGAACAATACTTTCTACTGTTTTGGGTTCCACACCGAAAATCTTCGGAAAATCATATTCACACAGACAATCCTGGGTCAATGTCTTCAACTGGTCGCGAGTAAGGATTTTTCCGGGCAATCTCTCCAGAATGGCTGCCAAGAACATCGCCGACCCTTTGCTGGTTTCCGTCATCCTTTTTTTGATGCCGCATAGACGGGCAGTATATTCAACCAGCTCCCTGAACTGGTATATTTTCGGACCACAAAGCTCGAAAGATTTGCCAATACATTGTCTGTCATTCAGCGAATGGGCAATGGCC
>RFGN01000635.1 GCA_003696645.1 Gammaproteobacteria bacterium
GAAGTATTGAGTATTTATAGAGAAAATAACATTAGAAGAAAAGGAAAGTATAGGGTTTAGATTATTGGCTGAACCTTATATGATTTTATTGTATAGGGTTGATATAATGTTACATCCATGTAACAAACCCGTACACCTTTCCTCCTTTTCCCCTGCCCCTCCCGTCTAAAAATCCCCGCGAAAGCCCTTGACAATCTCTTTCCCATCCCGTATGGTTTCATCATCCCAACCGGGATACCGGGGCATTCAGCCCCTCAACCTTAAACTCTCAAGAGGAGAAAAGAAATGGCACGAATTGCTAAAAAAACTGACCTTGGCGAATCTGGTGTTGCGATTGCCTTTGGCGAAGAAGGCGCCGCTGGCAAGCTCACCGCGGATCTTTCCGAAGTCTCCGACGATATCCGCCTGAAGCTCGCCCTCCATGGCCTGAAGCAGAAGCTCGGCGATTCCTATGCCGGCGAGAAAGACCCCGCCGCTGCATTCAAGGCTGCCTCTGAAGTCTGGGAGCGTCTGAAGGCCGGTGAATGGAGTTCTGCTCGTTCCGGTTCCGGTGGTCGCGTCGGCCAGCTCGCCCAAGCCCTCGCCCGGGCCACCGGAGTTTCTCTGGAAGAAGCTATCGCGAAGGTGGAGTCTCTTTCCAAGGAAGAGCGTGCGGAACTCCGCAAGCATCCGCGTGTGCAGAAAGCTCTGCTCGAAATCAAAATGGAAGCCCTCGGCGATACCGACGCCGATCTGCCTATCTGATTCCCCAAGAAGAGCTGTTAACAGGAGGGGCAAACGCCCCTCCTTTTTTACGCACACTTCCCTCTCCTGCTCTGTTCTGTTTCAACCTCACTTTTCTAAGGGCGAAAAAAATCCCGGCATTTTGCCGGGATAACAAAGAGGCCATCCTTGGCCATTCATCCTTAAATCGGAAGGTCTGAATCTTCCCCTTCCAGCTCCTCCATCTTGATTTCCAAGATGGCCTTCTCAATTGCCGGATGCTTTCTCAGCGCTTTCTTCGTTTCGTCATCCATTTCCGAAAGCACCTTCGCTGCATCGGCCAATTCAATGCCTTTAATTCTGGCAATTGCCTTGGCCAGCAACCCGCCTGAAGGCCCGCGGCTGGCATTCCATTGGCCGCTGATAAGCTGTTCCCACAATTCCGTCAGCAAGGCTTCCATTTCCCCCACAGAGGTGGTTTTGTTCAGCTTGTCGCCCAGCTTCTGGGCAAGCCCATGAAGCATAGCCTGTTCCTTGATTTTTTCCGGCAAGGCATTTGCCGGGAATTCCATTTCCTTGCCATTCGGCAAGATAAAGGTCAGCTTCATTTTTTGAAGGTCAGCAACCTTCCGTAAACGACGATTTGACATCGTAATGCCTCCTCTTTACACACGTTGTAAAAGAACACCGTCCCTAGCAGTCGGACCCTCCGTAGCCCATCGTCCCCTTGTCCTTTAAGCATATAATAGCATCACTTGGAAAAAAATCAACACCTTTTTGCGCAAAAATTTTTTATCCCGGGGATAATTTTTCTTTCCTTTTTCAAAGATGCCCCGGGGGACAGCCGGCCTTCGCGCAGCTGAGGCATCCAGGCCCCTACCCGACTCCCAGGCGGGGATGGTGTCGCCATCGTCTATTACCCCTCAGAGCCGCGCGATATAAAAAAGGAGTTAACACACTTTTCACCCATTCCTCCCCATCCATTCCCTTCCTCCGTCGTCTCCGGCAATCGGAAGCCCCGCGAACCTCCAGTGTTCTATAAAGTGTGCTAGATTCGCTAAATTAAAAGGCACACAAAATGCCCGAAATCAAGAAAGTCTCCCCAAAACACGAGCTTATTATGCAAATGATTCTGGCCGACCCCTCCCGGAAGCTGGGAGATATCGCCCGGGAAGTCGGGGTCAGTCAGGCGTGGCTTTCTACGATTATTCACTCCGACGCTTTCCAGCGGAAACTTAAAGAGCGGCAGGAAGAACTTTTCTCCGCTACCGTGATGAGTCTTCAGGAGAAAGTCGTCGGGACTGCCGCAGTCGCCGTGGAGAAGCTAGCAGAAGGCATCGAGCAAGCCTCCCCTACGGGGGATAGGGAATATATTGCAAATACCGCTGAGATGCTTTTGAAAGCTTCCGGATTCACGGGGAAGGCCGATGCTTCTATTAAGGCGACTCAGCAGAACTTCTTCTTTTCGCCGGACGCCTTAGAGATTGCCCGGGAAAAGATGCGACAAAGAGCCATCGAAAGAGGCACCCTTAAAGTTGACCAGCACGCTGGCGATATTCCCCTCCCGCAGGAGGACTATTCCTGCTTAGATGAGAAGAGTGAAAATGAAAACACAGAAGTTTCCACTGAAGCCTCGCGGCTTTCAGGCGGCGGGAGCCGTTCAATGGGCGAAGATTCTAAACTCTCCCCCGGGATTCGCCAGGCGGCGGAAGAAACGGAAGGGGAGGAGGGCTGAAGGCCTTCGCTTTGAGGCACGGGTTAAGAGGCATTTTCTGAATCTCTATGGTGACCTTTTTGTTCCCGGGCCTTGGATTCAATACAATAGTTATTCTGCGCCCCGGCCCCGTTTCTGTCAGCCCGACGGGATTTTCATTGATATTCTTGAGGGCCGAATCACGATTGTGGAGATTAAACTCCAGCATACTCCGAATGCTTGGTGGCAATTAGAGATGCTCTATCTTCCCGTTCTTTCGGCAATTTTCCCTTCCGGAGACTGGGAGTATGCGTTGGTCGAGGTCGTCAAGTGGTTCGATCCGAGTGTTTCTTTTCCCGTAACTTTTCAGAAACTTCCCGACCCGCTCTTTGCGGAGCCCGGGAGATTTGGAGTGCATATATGTACCCCTACAATGACATGAGCCCAGAAGAACTCCTCTTTGCCGCGGCGGAAGATTCTGAGCTTTTCGGGCGATTGTTTTTCCCGAAGACTTGCCGGCAGAAGTCTCCGCATTTCCATAAGGAAATGGATAGGGTTATGGAGGACCCTCGGAATAGATATGTAAGTTTCCAGGTTTTCCGTGGCGGGGCGAAGACGACGAAGCTCCGGCTTTTCGCCGCAAAAAGAATCGCCTTTGCGATATCTCGAACGATTCTTATCGTGGGAAAATCTCAAGATCACGCGGCGAAAACGCTCGAATGGATAATGAAGCAAGTCGAGACGAATAAACAATACGCTACTGCTTTCGGACTCGAGAAGGGCTTTAAGTGGAATTCGACAGAATTGGAGATTGTTAATAAGAGCGCCGGCGGTGTCCGAATTCGAATCCTAGCCCTGGGTATCACCGGCTCCATTCGCGGCCTGAATATTGACGACCATCGACCTGACCTTATCCTTCTCGATGACCCCGTTGACGAGGAAAATAGCGCTACTCCCGAACAGCGGGATAAGGTAGAGAATCTTCTCTACGGCGCTCTCATGAAGTCCCTTGCCCCGGCCTCCGAAGCTCCGGATGCCTGTCTTGTCCTTGCGCAAACTCCTCTTCATCCCGAAGATATCAGTGAAAAAAGCGCGAAAGATCCATCCTGGGCTTTTGTGCGCTTTTCTTGCTTCAATGAAAAGGGGGAGAGCCAATGGCCTGAGCGTTGGACTACAGAGGAATTGAAAAAAGAAAAGGAAAGTCATATCGAAAGGAATCTGTTGCCGATCTGGCTGCGAGAGATGGAGTGCACGCTGGTTAATGAGCAATATAGTGCATTTAAAAGGGAGTGGTTAATTGATACTCCATTTGACCCCGAAGGTGGGATTGTTTATATGGGCATTGACCCCACACCTCCCCCTAAAGACTCCATCGTTAAGCAAAAGAATAAAAAGCTTGATGATGCAGTTATCTGTGTCATTCGCTATGTTGCGGGCAATATTTATATCCTTGAAACCTGGAGCGCTAAAAGCCCCGATCCCGAAGAGTTTACCAATGCCTTTTTCTCCCTCGCCGCTCGCTATCGTCCTTTTAAGGTAGGAGTCGAAACCCATCTTTTCCAGCGAATGCTAAAGTGGTACTTGGAAAGGGAAATGACCCGGAGGCGAGAATACTACACTCTTATCCCCGTAGAGGATAAAAGACAGAAAGAGGTCAGGATTATCCAAACTATTTCGAGGTACGCCTCGAACGGGAAGTTGCATATTCTGCCTGGAATGTCAGAATTGCGGGAACAGTTTTATGCGTTTCAGCAAAATGCAACCGGACAAAGAGATGACTTTCTTGACGCTCTTTCTATCGCCCTTGACCTCATAAGCCCGGGCATTGAGGGCCTGACGATTGACGGGGAATATGACATAATTGACGAGAGTTCTATTCCAGACCTCGGAGATGACTGGAGGACAGCACCTTGAATTACCAACTGAAATATGGGACAAAAGGACACGCGAAAGTTAAGGAGAAACTGCTGAAACGGATTCGTGCGGCGGCTCGCCTTAATCAGAACAACGCCCAAGAGTGGGCGGAGAATGAGGATATATTTAAGGCTTATATCCCCACGAATGAGGTGGATGCTGAAAGGAAGTCTAAGAGGAAGAATGGGGAGCAGGATTTTGTCACCCTGAAAATTCCCTATTCTTATGCCGTTCTGATGAGTGCCCATACTTATTGGACGAGCGTGTTCCTTGGTCGGGACCCCGTGCTGCAATTCGCTGGACGCCACGGCGAAAGTGAGCAGAAAGTTCAGGCCGTCGAAGCCGTGATGAGCTATCAAACTCATGTCGGTGGGCATATGGCGCCTTATTACATCTGGTTCCTCGATGCGGGAAAATACGGGGTTGGAGTGATTGGGGAATATTGGGATGAAGAATGGACGCAGACTTCCGAGATTGTCGAGGAAGAAGAAACTTATCTCGGCATTCCGATCCCTGGAAAGACGAAGAAAGTCCGACGGACCCGTCGGAGGCTTTCCTATAAGGGGAATAGAGTGTTTAATATTCGCCCCCAAGATTTTCTCTACGATGGACGGGTCTCTCTGTTGAATTTCCAAAAGGGTGAATTTGCCGGGAGATTTACCGAGACCGGCTGGAATGACATTGTAAAAGGGAGAGAATATGGGCAGTATTATAATATCGATGCCCTGAAGAAAGTCCTCGGGAAGAAGCAGGGAAATATTGGCCGTGGGGGAGGATATAATCGCGATCTCGGAAGTCCCCGTGTGAAGCTTCCAGAAAGTATCAGCGGCGAAGAAACGACCTATGACCTCGAGCCTGGTTTCGTGAATCTTACGGAGATGTACATCGAATTGATTCCGAAAGAGTGGGGGCTCGGGAATTCTTCGTATCCAGAGAAATGGGTCTTTACTCTGGCCGAAGATGATGTGATTATCGAGAGTCAGCCCTTTGATTCGCTGCACGGCCAGTTCCCCTATGCCGTTCTGGAATACGAAATGGACGGGTATCAGCAAGTCTCCCGTTCCATGCTGGATATGCTCCAGCCCCTGAATGAGACTATGGATTGGCTCTTTAATTCGCATTTTTATAATGTCCGGCAGATATTGAACGGCCAGTTTGTGATTGACCCCTCAAGGGTTACGATGAAGGATTTTCGCTCTCCCGAAGGTGGGCGGTTAATTCGACTGAAACCGGAAGCCTACGGGACAGACCCGCGAACCGTAATTGAACAGCTTCCTGTTGCGGATGTGACCCAAGGACACCTCCGCGATGCTAGGGAAATGGCTGACCTTATCCAGCGCGTTTCCGGTGTCACGGATAATATTATGGGAATGCTCGCACAGGGCGGAAGGAAGACTGCGACCGAAGTTAGAAGTGCTGCGAATTTCGGCATGAATAGGCTGAAAACTCAGTGCGAATTTTTCAGTGCTACCGGCTGGGCCCCGCATGCGCAGCGACTTCTGATGAACACGCAGCAGAAATACGACGATGAAATGCGTTTCCGACTCGCCGGAGATTTGATGGACGAGCGTGATCCGTGGATTCGGGTTTCTCCGGACGATATTTCAGGCTTTTATGACTTCATCCCGGTGGACGGGACAATGCCCGTAGATAGGTACGCTCAAGTCACGCTCTGGACGCAGCTTATGGGGCAGATTCGGCAATTCCCTCAGATTATGGAAGGTTATGATATAGGCCGAATTTTTGCTCACATTGCGCAGCTCGCCGGCCTGAAGAATATAAAACGCTTTCAAATTCAAGTGGTGCCTGATGAGGAAATGCTTCGTCAGGCGGAAAATGGCAACGCAATTGGAGTAGGAGGTGAAAATGGATCCTCGCGAGGAACTGGAGGAAATCCGCTCGACGCTACAGGCGTTCCGGGAGCTGCTCAATTCCCGGGGATGGGTCCTGCTGCGTGAATTGGCGGAAAATCAAATTAAGATGAGGGAGTCTCTCCTTCTGGGGAGGGCAAAGGGAATTGATGGTTTGATAGAGTTAGAATACGCTAAGGGTGAGATTGGTGGGATTAAGGTTTTCCTCTCCATCCCTGATACAATCATTGAAGATTTGAGTGACCAACTCGAAGAAGCAAAAGAAGCCCTGCGAGAAGATGAGGAGAATAGAGAATGACACTTTCGATTAAAGTCCCCGAGAAACAGGCCCCGGAAAATGAAGAGCTGACCGGTGATGCTTTAGATGAAGCGCTCGCGGAGGAATTCGCGAGGATGGCGGAAGAGCCAGAAGGAGAAGCTCCCGTCGAGGAAACTCAAAGTTCTGAGGAAGAAGTAACGGAGGAAGTTCAAGAAGAACCCTCTGAAGAATCTTCTGAAGAACCCAAGAGTGAATCCGAAGAAAAGGTAGATGAGGAAGGGAAGCCTGAGGAAGAAAACCCCCTTGAAGGTTTGAGGGTTTCCGAAGAGGAAATTGCAAAAGCTGTCGAGGAGGTGAAAAAGAAGTTTGGGCTGGAGGATGAGCCCGAGAAGAAAGCAGAAGAGCCGAAGAAGCCGGAGACTGAAGAGCCGAAGGAAGATGAGGCTAAAAAACTCCGGGAAGAATTGGAAGCGAAAATTCAGAATGAATTTCAGCTTTCCGAGGAAGAAGCAGAGAAGCTCCTGACGGAGCCTAATGAAGTTCTTCCGAAGTTCGCTTCTCGGCTTTATATGCAAGTGTTTGACTCACTTGTCCAGGCCATGCAACAGCAGCTCCCGACGCAAGTCGTGCAAGTGGTGCAGATGGAGCAGGCCCGGCAGGAGAGTGAGAGACGCTTCTACGCTGAATGGCCGGAACTTGACAGGCCCGAATTTAAGCCCGTGGTTGAGAGAATTGCTCATGCGTATTTTTCTCAAGTCGGGAATCGGGTTCCGTTTGAGGAGGCCATTAAGGAAATCGGAGCACAAGCTTGGGTTGCTCTTCGATTGCCTGTAGAAGCTCTGATGAAACGAGAGGCTCAGAAAGCTGCTCCACAACAACAGGAAGTTCCGCAAGCGCCTGCCGGGCGTATGCCTCCGGGGACTGGCACACCGACGCGCCAAGAATCTCCGAAGAAGGAACTGAATGTATTTGAGGAGTTGGCAGAAGAGATTCTCAATGAGGACTTTTGATTAATCTACCTTTTTGGAGGATTGAAAAATGGCTATTGCAGGAATGAGAGGTACGCTGGATTGGGGTGTTGATGAGCGCCCTAAGAATTTCCGGGAGATGATTCTCTGGCGGAATCCGAACGGTAGTGCGCCGCTGACTGCTCTCATGTCGAAGATGAAGACTGAGAGTGTGGATGACCCGGAATTCAGCTGGTGGGAAGAAGAGCTGGGTATCGTTCGCCTGGAGGTGAGTGCTGCGGCTCTGTCCACTGATACCACTATCTCTATCACTTCCGGCGCGCTGAATCTGGTGCCCGGGGATGTTCTGCTGGTGGAAAAAGCAGAATCCGCTACTTACGATAACGAGCTGATGGAAGTTGTTAGCGTGACTGATGACAACACCATTACCGTTCGTCGTGGAGTGGCCGGGTCTACTGCCGCTGCTATCAGTGCAAACGACAATGTGACGAAAGTCGGAACCGCCTTTGAAGAAGGTGCGGCTGCCGCAGATGCCACTACCCGTAATCCGGTGAAACTGACTAACTACTGTCAGATTTTCAAGACTTCGTATGAAATTACGAATACCGCTCGGGCGACGAATCTGCGGACTGGGGATCCTCTGAAGAACGACAAAAAGCGCCGTATGCACGACCATGCTACTGCGCTGGAGCTTGCATGGCTCTTCGGTCGTCCGTATGAGGATACCAGCGGCACCAAGCCAAAGCGTTATACTGGCGGTCTGCGGCATTTCATCCAGTCGAACGTTACCATCTTCTCGACGGCTCCGACTGAGGACACTTTCCTTGATGCGACCTATAGGGTGTTTGACTATGATGCCGGTAATGCTGGCTCCGAGCGCCTTATCTTCGCAGGGAATGGTTTCCTCAACAGCCTGAATAAGTTGGCCCGGAATAGCTCCTCTACCCGTATTAACTTTGACGGCACTATCAAAGCCTACGGGATGGAGCTTCAGCGCTGGATTCTGCCGCAGGGTACGTTCTATGTGCGGACTCATCCGCTGATGAACATCCACGCCCTGTATAATAACAGCGCCTTTATCATCGATCCGAGTGCTATTGTTTATCGTCCGCTGCGCGACACTCGGCCGGAGGATAACATTCAGCAGCCCGGAGTTGATGAGCTGAAGGGCCAGTGGCTGACAGAGGCCGGTCTGGAAATCCGCCATGAGCGGACTATGGCCTATATCGGAAACTTCGTGGTGTAACTCGTGAGGGCTTTGTGGGGGCTTCGGCCCCCACTTTTTTGGAGGATAGAAAATGAAAGTAGCTGCAGATATGCCAATAGAGGCTCCTTCTACGGAATCGGAAAATCCTGCGGAGCAGTTTGTTTTCCTGACCGTTCCAGGGGATGTTGCTCAGAATGTAGAAGTAGGAAAAGAGATTGAGATCACTCTTAAAGGACGGGTGAAAGGAATCTCTGAGAGAGACGGAGGGAAAGACGGGAATGGATATACGCTGGAAATTGCCGTTTCTTCCGTAAATGGAGAGGATGAGAAGTCAGAGGAAGAAAAGATTTATGAAGATCTGGCGGAGGATTAAAGATGGCTTTTGGGATTATCTGGAAACCGAATCCTTATTTTCCGCCTAATACTTGGGTGGAATATACAGAGGATGGATTTCAAAAAGCCGTGATGGAAAAAACGGAGAATGGGGTTCGCTTTGTGAGGAATGAGGGAGTGGTTTATCCGAAGGAAACCCTGTGGCCTTTTGTTATTATGGTTCAGAAGAAGGGAATAGGGAAACATTAAAATGTATAAATTAAGCGAAAATTTTTATTTAGAAGAATTAGTAGAGCCGGATATCCTCAAAAAAGTAGGGGTAAGAGCTCGGGATTTTCTCCATCCTACTCTTGTAGTTATGTTAGAAGAATTACGAAAATTTACTGGACCTATTACAATAAATGATTGGGTCTTTAATGGGAGTTTCCAGTACTCCGGGCTTCGGGGTCCGAAGTGTCCAATAGGGGCGCTTTATAGCTCGCATAGATTCGGGACAGCAGTTGATGTGAAATGTAAGAAACAACCAGAAGAAGTTGTCGGGTATATTCTGGATAATGCAGATTTATTCCAGATGGTAACAAGGATTGAAAATCCTTCTCATACTCCTACTTGGACGCATATTGAAGTTGGGGTAAGGGAAGGAGATATTTATATTTTTAACCCGTAAGGTGATTTATGCTACAGGCAATTTTAGGTATTGTCCCGAATGTTTTAAAGCTCGCGGATAAGATGATTCTGGACAAAGACAAGAAAGCGGAATTTGCTTTTAAGACTTTGGAGATGCAGAATCAGCTTATTGAAAAGCTTGTCACGATGGAGACTATTCCCTGGGTTGATGCGACTGTAAAACTCTTTGGCGCGGTGGTTATGCTGGGCCGGCCTATTGGGTCTTTTCTTCTGACAGCTTTTGGGGTTTATGCGCAGTATAAAGGAATTGAGCTTTCTGATGCTGCCACTACGGTAACTTTGGGAGCTTTTCCTGCGTGGATGGGGGCAAGGGAAGTGCATAAAACGAGAGTTGCTCGTATAAAAGAGAAAGAGGTTGAACAGAAAATTCCGTTTCTTGGCGAGGATTATTAAGTGAAAGAACTTTTCACGAATCATGATTTTTCATCTCTTAGTGGAGCTTTGATTGGTGTGGTGCAGCAATTACAAGAACTAAGACTTTTGTGGCCACTAGTTACTAGTGCGGCAGTAGTAATTTCTCTTTTCTCTGTCGGGCAGTATCAGATATCACAGAACGCGAAAGAGATTGAGCGGTTTCGAAATGTGGTGGTGAAACAGGCTAAGTTGCAGGAACAATTGAGCAATATCTCAGATGATGTTGGGGAAATGAAGAACACACTGAAGGAACAGAATAAATTGTTACAAGAACTTTTGATTAAACGCCACAATTATCGGGAGAGTCCTTAAAATGCCTCTGGAAACTGGTGATTATATTTCGGATTTAGTCGAGACGAATCCGCCCGGGACTGATGAGAGAAGCACCGCGGATGACCATCTTCGGCTGATTAAACATATCCTGAAGACGACCTTTCCGAATCTGAATGGGGCGGTTAATCCTACTCCGGCAGAACTGAATACACTCGTAGGGGCGAGCACGGCGGGGACAGTTCTGACGACTGCGGACGAAGGTTCCGGGGGAGGGATTGATGCGGATACCGTAGATGGACAAGAAGCCGCTGTATTGGCTCCCCCTGGCGTAGTCCAAGCGTTTGCTGGCTCTACTGTACCTACTGGTTGGCTTGAGTGTAATGGCGCTGCAATTAATAGAACTACATATGCCGACTTATTTGCAGTTATTGGGACTACTTATGGTGCAGGGGACGGGGTTACTACCTTTAATCTCCCTGACCTTCGTGGTGAATTTATCCGCGGTTATGATAACGGCAGGGGTGCCGATGTAGGGCGCGCGCTTGGCAGCGCACAAAGCTGGGCTATTGAAAACATAGTCGGTGAAACA
>RFGN01000636.1 GCA_003696645.1 Gammaproteobacteria bacterium
GGAACCAATAATTGGATTGTATTGGCCGATACTATTTACATATATCCAAGCAGATATCGTAAATTCGTCTTCGGGCAAAAATGAGGAGCTGGCGCTAACGGTAATTCCGTCGCTGGCGGCTGAAAAACTGACGCCGTTGCCGAATTTGCCGGTGGCGGAGGTGGTAGTCCCCACCCATGCTCCATCATGTTGATTGCCAGAGGAATCGCAGGAGTCATTGGTGCCTCCAGCGCAGGTATTGGCAGATGCTTCGTCTAGTTGCCAATAAGCGGCTAATCCTTGAGCGAGAGAGTTGCCTGGAGATGAGCCTAGATTGGCTGCCGAAGATACAGCGCCGCGGGAGTTGAAGTCCGCAATTATCTGGTCGGCCGATAGGGCGAAAGGATAGATCTTGATTTCATCGATGAAGCCATCCCAACCATTGGAGGAACCGTCGCCGTCGATGCCGAGGTAGAACGTGTCGTTATTGGCGAGCGTGGCGGTGGAAGCGATGGAAGTATCGGTGCCGACCAACTGGCCATCGATATATAGTTTGAGAGCGGTGGCGCCATTTTTGACGGCGGCGAAGTGATGCCAGGAGTTGTCGTCATAGTTGGCGGTGGTAGAGGTGACTGAATCTTTGGGGAAGATGGTGTTGTCGTCGCTGATGCCAAAAGTGATATCGCCGTCGGATTCCATCAGAAGCTTGTATCCGCCATCAGCGCCGGTGGCTTCATACTTGGCTAAGATAATATCAGGCGAGGTGGTGATGGCGTCGTGCTTGAACCAGCCGGAGATACTAAATGATTCTGAGGCGGCAAAATCCAGAGTGGGGTTGTCTGGAGTAGAAACATAATCTCCGGCGCCGTCGTATTCGAGACATTTGCCGTAGAGGCAGACCGATGAATCTCCCCAGGTGGAGTTGGTGATGGTGCCTGGGATTTGGGATGGGGAGGTGTCACTGGCGGTATTGCCTTCGCCTTCGTCGAATTTCCAAAAAAGAATGGGAGAGAGATTTTCTTTTTCTGGAACGGAGATGGATTTGAAAAAGTTGGCTTTATCGGTGATGTTGTTGTATTCGGTGGCGATCCAATCGGTGGAGGGAATTTCACTGAGGAAGCGGAGTTCGTCGATCTTGCCGTCGTAATCAAATAATGAGCCCGTGGTTTCGATTCTACCGACAGTAAAATTGGCGGTACTGTTGAAGACTCCGTTGGGGTTACTGCGACTGTCGGTGACACCGTCGACTACAACATACATTTCGTCGTTGACCGAATCGTGCCAGACGACGATTTGATGCCAGGAGTTTACA
>RFGN01000637.1 GCA_003696645.1 Gammaproteobacteria bacterium
ACCGCCAAGCTGTGCGGCCAACTCATGCATCTCCATGGGTTCAGACATGCCGGCCTTGTCGGCCAGCACCATATGCCCATTGGGGTAGATGATGAGCTTTAGATGTTGCACCCTGACATGCAACCACCCGTAGTAAGGGATGCTGCCATCGAGGTGCTTGCGGTAGTAGCTCAGAGCATTGAGCAAGGCGTCCTGCATCTCCCAGTCGATATCGAAAGTAAAAGGGTGCCGTGTGTCGATCATCTGATGAGGGAAGGGGTGGGATGCTGACAGCTCTATCTCTTCAAGAGACAGCTCATCCCAGTAGAACCAATACTCCTCCTGCGCTACCTGCACCTTGCCTGTATCGCTGAAGTCAATCTCAACAGTGAATGGAGGAACCACGCCCGTGACACACACCTCCATCTCTTCGTACCTGCCACGGATAACCGCCTCCATGGCAGTGGCATGGTCACGGATGAGCGCTGCCATTTTTTTCAGGCAGTCAAGCTGCCTGCTGTCGATCATCAACAAGAACTCGGCGGTCTCAGGGTTTACGGCATATTGGTATCCTTTCACGACACGCAACGCACTGCCATCACGTGACAATCGATACACCTTGGCGGTGCCTTCTTCTTCGTCGGTGGTGGTGATGTCGACCACGCTTTCGTCGAACGTCACCTCGTAGGTGAGGTGGCCGTCCTTGATCGTGAAGTGTCCTTCGGAGACACCAAGGGCGTTGATGCTTTCTATGATTTCGTTTATTGATTTCATTGTTTAACATCTTTTTTCAACTCATTAAGTTCCGAACACTTTGTAAGGCATCCACACCTTACCGTCATAGTAATACCACTTGTCTTTCGACTTCACGAACACGATACCACTCTTTTCAGGCTTGTATGCTACACGCCAGCGCGTGCCGTCATACTCTACGATGTCGCCAGCCTTCGCACCTTCGATGATCTTCGAGTCTTTTTTCAGGATATATCGTGTGCCAGCCTTGATGATATTTTCTGGGTTATCGACATCGCGAACGATGTCGTGCACCTCCTCTTCGAGGAAGATGAGCCCTTCGGGCTGTTCTTCAGGCGCGCGAACAGGGAAATCCAGCCCCTTGCCAATAGCATAAGGCACTTCGGCTGCATTATCCACGAGGAAGACGCCCCCTTTCATTGTGGACAGGTACGCTCCCACCGCGTTCACGAGGTCGCGGTCGGCGTTGTTCTTGACTATGATAGTGTGCGCGTCGGGATCGCTGCCCCTGCTGCCTATCCAGTAACCCAGCTCCATCATGGTCAGCCTGCCCATGATGATGGGCAACACACAGACGAACACGCTGGCGTGGTCGATCATGCGGCGCTCCCATGTTGTATTGAAGGCCGGCTCGTAGGGCTGATGACGCGGGTCGACGACAGCGATGTCGCCGTATCCGCCGAGGAAGCTGTTGATACAGGCGATGATCTCGTCG
>RFGN01000011.1 GCA_003696645.1 Gammaproteobacteria bacterium
AACACTTCCACCTGTACGCAGGTCATCTACATTAAAGATTCAACCGTTCCAACCTTCACAGCCCCGGCTGACGCAACCCTCGACTGCCCGGATTCCTATGTGGTGGCCAATCAGGTTTGTACGACGTACGTGAGTTCAGATGTACCGATGGCTATTTCTCCGGTCGGCACGCCTGTTATCATATCTGAAATTTTCATCCCCGATGCCGGTAAAATACTTGACATCAATGTGGTGAATTTGGGAATAGAGCATACCTGGGTAGGGGATTTATCGGTATTCCTTACATCTCCTGACGGAACAACAATTGAGTTAGTTGATTTCGCCGATGCTTGCGGAAGCAGTAATAATGTAGAGATTAACTTCGATGATGAGGCAGGAAATGGGGCTTACCCGGCTTTTCCATGCCCGCCTAATGATCAAATGTCCTACGAGCCAAAAGTTCCCCTCTCAAGTTTCTATCAGGAACAGATTTTTGGAACGTGGTTCTTAACAGTGATCGACAACGCCGACGAAGATGGAGGAAACCTGATATCATGGGGTCTTCAAATCTGCTATGTGACACCCGCTGATGATCCATCTTCAAATCCCTCCGTTGCAGCTCTGACAGGCGATGTTACCGATGAGTCAGACAACTGTGATCCCAACCCACAGGCTTTCTTTGTTGATTTCCATGCCTACAAGGATTTCACCAGCCATGCGGAAGGGGGTATGTTTGACTTCAGTACTGGCACCTGGTCATATTCTGAAACTCCTGGAAACAATGGATTTATTGACCTGACAAATGCTCCAAATAGTATTGTACTGGTAGGACCAGACGATGGTGGTTGCTCTGGGGGGTCCGGTTCTGCTCAAAACATGTTCAGTCATGTTATACCGACAGGAACCGGCCCGATATATGCCGTTGCATTTGATTGGTCTTATACGACTACTGACGGTCCTTCCTTTGATCCGTTCGGATATACATTGGATGGAGGAACAACCTTCATCTCACTGACTGATGATGGAGGAGGGCAAGTTCAAAGTGGCAGGGCACTCATTTATGTTTCACCTGGGGATGTTTTTGGGTTCATTCAAAGCTCAATTGATCAAACATGTGGGCTTGGTCAGACCACCATTTCCAACTTCGTGTTTATCGACGGTGGATGCCCGCTTCCCGTCGACGGCTGCCCGCGCAAATACTGTGTAGCCCGTATCTGGAGCCTTTCTGATGACTGCGGCAATGCCGCTGCCGACCAACTCCAGATCATCCGTACACAGGATGAAACGGCACCGGTCATTGACTTCCCGTCAACCATGACCGTACTGGCTGACAATGGCATTTGTGCTCCGTTCATCGACCTCGATCTTTCACAGGAAATCAGCGATGCCTGCTCTGCCTTTGGTGACCTCGTAATCACCAACGATGCCTTGATGAATTTCGGCAATGGTAATGGCACCTTCGATGCCTCCGGATTCTACTCGCCGGGTACTTACAACATTCTTTTCGAAGTAACGGACGAGTGTGGCAATGTCACCACCCTCAACCTGACCCTTGAAGTGATCGATGCCCAGGCACCGTTTGCCGTTTGCCATCCAAACATTACAGTCCAACTGGACAACAATGGTGAAGCCTCACTCACGCCAGCCAATGTTGACAATGGCAGCAGTGACAACTGCGGCATCACCAGCATGACCCTTTCTCAGAGCATGTTCACGGTGGATGACATCGGACAGGTTCCGGTTACTTTGACTGTGGAAGACGCTGCCGGAAACAACAACGCCTGTACCACCATCGTGACCGTACTGGGTGGTGTGATCTTCGACGCCGGGGATGCCGGTGGAACACCGGGTGACATGATCATGGTGCCGGTTACCGTAGAGAACTTCACGGATATCACCTCCTTCCAGTTTGACATGGAAATAACCGATGGCACCGTTGCCACCATTGTAGGTGTTCAGGATGTTCACCCTGACCTGATCGGTTTCTTAACTACGGTGAATTCCTCCACCAGTGTAACTGTATCCTGGTTTGATGCCACTGTTCCTTTCGGTCAAACATTCAGCGATGGCACGGTGATCTTTAACCTGAAAGTAATGCTGGTCGGCGTTGTGGGTGCCTCCACTCCGGTTGTGCTCACCAACGAATCGTCCAGCCAGTTGGTCAATGGAGGTCCTGCCTCAGCCATCGTTCCAACGCTTGGCCTGGCGGGCACCATTTCCATCCTCAATGCTGGCATTACCCACAACATCAACGGCT
>RFGN01000638.1 GCA_003696645.1 Gammaproteobacteria bacterium
CCCGCATGGGGCTTTGTCCGCGAGACATGGGATTGCTTACAGGCAGGGGCAGACCGGATTCGACCCCTTGCCTTTAACGCTGGCCTGCTAACGGCCGGGGAGGCTATTGTCGTATTGCCAGCCCTGGCCCTGATTCTTTCACCAGCGCAATTTTTGGAATTACTGTGGCTGGCCACAACATTTCTTATACTTCTTCCCACTACCACACGGACATGGTTCATTCCGTCCAATTTTCGGCGAAATTCGTTTTGCAGGAGCCTTAACAGATCCTTTTGGTTTAGCGACTTTGTCTGTTTCGAGAAAAGCCTGGTTAATCGTTTGGTTAACAGTAATAGTGGATGTGTTATTACTACCATGGCTCCCTTGGGTTAAAAGCCCTATAACAGCCACTATCAAGGTTAGGAAAGCATAGAGCTCTGATCGCGTTTTTGGGAGCAGGTCTGCAACACTGGAAAGTTCCGGTAGATCCTCGCGAATCTTCTCTGCCACTTCATCCGGACTCCGATGTTTTTCTTTTGCTTCTCGGAGGATATTGGTCAGATGCGACAGTTCATTTAGGGTGCGCTTTGGCGCAGATAGTATCTCAATCGTGTTATCGATAAAATTGAACACGCCATCCGGAATGTGCCCCACACCCCCACACACGGGGCAAGGCCCAGCGCGGTTGCCAGAAAACGTGATATTTATAGAGTTTTCAACGACGATTCCAGAACGAAAAACGGCCCCACAGTTGTCGCAAAATGCTGGGATGTGCACTCGTGTTTCCCCTAATGCCTAACTTATTAATGGACCAACGTATCTTTTTGTCGGCAATTCATCTGATATACCCCCTCTGATTTCCCATAATGAGAGGGTAAATTAAGGTTCAGTATGTGTCAAAATGTCCGATGAGTCTTCGATCGGGCGGGGAGGTTATTTCCGCGAGGCTTTTTCCTCATGGCCGGAGACGCCGAAGCGGCGGGCGAGCTCGCGAAGCACATCGTTCGGGGAAAGGCCTTTCTGGGCCAGCATCACCATGGAGTGAAACCACAGATCGGCGGTCTCGTAGATGATCTGGTCGCGGTCGTCGTTCTTGGCTGCGATGATCGTCTCAACCGCTTCCTCGCCAATCTTTTCCAGCATCTTGTCCGGCTTCGCGTACAGCGAGGCGACATAGGATGCCTCGGGCGATTCGTTCTTGCGCGCCTCCAGCAC
>RFGN01000639.1 GCA_003696645.1 Gammaproteobacteria bacterium
ATAATGACCTTTTCAAGTATGGCCATGATCTTGGCAATTAGTATAGGAGGATATTGGACAATCAGAAACCTGATCGTATTTCATGACCCTTTCGGACTGACCTTTGCTCCTATGAACAAGGTCAACCATGTCTATGATGTTGTCGTGAAGAATGGTGAAACGATCGAAGATGCTGGGATCAACCTTCCCAATGTTATTAAAGTATTCATCTCCGATAACAATCTGTTTTCCAATATCAGGGGTTTCTTTTACAGGGTGTCGGATATGGGAAACAATGAATATATGGGAAATATGAGGAACGTGTCAGGATTTGGTCCACAATTCTTTGCCTTTGGACTTGCTTCTCTTGGCATGTTCATTGCTTCGATATGGGTAAGGCGATGGAGGCATGAAGGGGTATTTTATGCTGCTACGGCTGTTGGCCTGTTGCTGCTTTATTTTTCAATCATGGACAATATATTTTCCTATAGGAATTTCATTTTCTTTCCGGTTTTGATGATTGTCTGTTTTTTCTGCATATTCGGCAAGTCTGGTTTCTCAAGAAAGTCAGATACCCATATTGTCATGTCAATGGCTCTGGTTTGTATTATCTGGAGCATGTATGCCACTCTCCATCCCAACTATGCCAATTTTAATACCTTCAAGGAATTTATTTCCCTTGATAGGCATTATCAGTCTATAGGACGGTATGCAGGTTATTTCAGGGCCAATCCAAAGATTTTCAGGCAGATGGATGAATTGCCCGAAACCGAACCCATAGCCTACATGAATTATGGAGCCAGAAATACCTGGATATCAGCAAACTATGATGTCCACTGGAAGCGCAGGGCAGTATATATTCCCATGACTGAAGATCTTGTCCATTGCAATGAAAGCCATTGTGTTCCGGAAGATAAACTCAAACGTATATTGAGTGACAAAGGGATTCACCTGATCAATCTTTGTGTTGCTGATTATTGCCCGACTCTCAAGGACAAAGATTTTTTTGTCATAGGAAGAGGGCTTCATTATTTTGATGAGTCTGGTTGGAGCGCACGTGCATCATCCTGAGACAGGCAGGTCAGTTGTCCTGCTGTGTATGGTATTGCTGGTTGTATTCTTGTGGGGAAATCTGGACAAGATTCAATATGCAACGCTTGTTGACAATATGATTGTCAACGGCAAGAAAAGACTGGTATTGGATATAAAGGATTCTGAAGGAGAAAAGATCTCGAATTTTCAGTTGGCTACATCGGATCTGTTTGACCGAACAGGTGAAAGATCAGTACATTTTTACTATTTTGACACAGAAGCGTTTGAGAGGATTTCTTCGAGACTGAAAGAAAAGGAAAGCATCAGGTTCTATCTGAACGAGGACAGGATCGACAATGTGGATGTGATCAGACTTCATGAGCATGTCATATCACTTGTTCTGCCGGAAGATCGTCTCTACCTTGTTGCTCCTCCACATCTGGAGTTGGCCATGAGAGCATTGCGTTTCGAGAGAAAACAACGCAGGGACATATTCTCGTGCAAGGGAAAAAATGAATTTTGCTCATCTGTGAAACTGGTTGGATATGGCGGGGTGACAGATATCATTGAACGGACATTGGCGGAGGATAATAACATACCGGAGGCCAAGCCCTTGCCAAGAGGTCGCTGGGTTACGGATAAGCTTGGTCTGTCTCTACATTCTGATACGGCACGTACAGTGAAAATTCATTTTGACATGCGTACACCCATGATTGAACAAAGAGTACATATAACAAGACCACACGAAGCCACGCTCAGGATATTAAAAGAGGGAAGTCTGGATGGACTCGGTATCCCTGGAATTTCAATGGGAGACTATGTCTTTGAGGTCATACTTCCTCTCAAACCGGGTTCAACGCCAGTGCTACTTCAGTTTGATATTGTCACTGAACGTGCCGTGGATATTCCTCTTGAAATGTCTGGAATATTGACAAATGTCAGTGTTGCGCCTGCTGACGATATTTGATCAGCCGATTCTTTCAGTACCGAGATAAGGTTGCAGAGCCTCGGGAATATTGATCGATCCATCCTGGTTCTGATGATTTTCCATCAGGGCAACCAGCGTGCGACCCACGGCCAGTCCTGAACCATTGAGGGTATGCAACAGTTCAGGTTTGCGTGTCTCCGGATTTCGCCAGCGAGCCTTCATTCTTCTGGCCTGGAAATCCAGAAAATTGCTGCATGATGATATTTCCCTGTACATTTTCTGGCTGGGAATCCATGCCTCGATATCATGGGTCTTTGCCGCAGAAAAACCAAGGTCTCCCGCACACAGCTTGACCACACGATAGGGAATATCCAGAAGGTCCAATACCGTCTCTGCCTCGTGTGTCAGTTTCTCAAGTGCGTCCCATGAATCTTCGGGTTTGACGCACTGGACCAGTTCAACCTTGTCAAACTGGTGTTGTCGAATCATGCCTCGGGTATCTTTCCCATAGGCACCAGCCTCGCTGCGAAAGCATGGGGTATGGGCAACCAGCTTGACAGGTAGCTGGTCTGCATCAAGGATGACATCCCTCCAGATATTGGTAAGTGGGACTTCGGCAGTGGGAATCAGGTAGAATCCGCGGTCCGAGTCGTCCACCGGTTTCAGTAGGCGAAAAAGGTCTTCTTCAAATTTTGGAAGTTGTCCGGTTCCTGTCAGGCTGTCTTCGTTGACGATATAGGGAACATAGACCTCGGTATAGCCATGTTCGCGAACATGCAGATCCAGCATGAATTGACTCAGGGCGCGATGCAATCGGGCAACCTGACCCGTCATGACAACGAAACGGCTGCTGGTCAATTTGGCAGCAAGATCGAAGTGCATGTTATCCAATCCTTCACCCAGGGCGACATGATCTCTGGGTTCGAAGTCAAATGATCGTGGTGTGCCTTTTGCCCTGATCTCGATATTATCTGCTTCGGATTGTCCATCAGGGACATCTTCTGCCGGAAGATTGGGAAGGCTCATCTGCAGGGCATGCAGCTTCTGTTGCAACTGTTTTAGTGCCTTCTCGTTATCAGAAAGTTCTTTCTGGACATGATTGGCCTGCTCCAATAGGTCATCGCTGGAGTGTCCTTTTGCCTTGGCCTGTCCGATCTCTCTGGATAGGTTCTTTTTTTTGTGCTGCAATGCTTCGGTTTCAAGCTGCAATGTCTTGCGTTGGGCTTCGAGCTCGGAAAATTCACTGG
>RFGN01000640.1 GCA_003696645.1 Gammaproteobacteria bacterium
AAAAAGGGTGAAACGGGCTGGTCGGGAACAAATGATTATTCACTAACAGCTTTTTTTGATCTTTCAAATACTTCATTTTATTCACTAAAAATACGGAAGGCCATAACGGCCTTTTGTTGTAATATGATAGTACAGCTTCCTTTTGATTCACCGGAGTTAAAGTACACGCTTGATGTCCTTCTCAGGCATTTGCTGGGGCTGGACTTCGAGATTAAAATGACTCCCGGGGAGTCGCATGCGGTCAAGGTGGTTCTGCAAAACGGGAAGCATCTCAGCATGGAAGTTGATCCCTGGCTTGCCAATCCCAGATACGATAAAGGCCAGATTCCTACAGCAGTAACGTGGTTCCAGCAGAGCAACAACGCCTTCATCCCCGAGCATGACCTGCCCATATTGTACGGTAAGGCAAAACTGACTGTAAGTCCTAATAAGATTGACTTACGAGCCGATGTATTGAACTCTAGCTTTTTTATGCTCAGTCGATGGGAAGAATACGTAATGGAAGAACGTGACCAATACGGCCGTTTCCCGGCAAATGCAGCACTTTCCGTAAAATCAGGCTTCTACCAGCGGCCCATCGTTGAGGAATATGCTGAAATGTTGTGGAACATGCTTGTCTTCCTTGGCGTAGACCAAGCGCGGAAGCAGTGGTCATTTCGATTCATTCCCACCCACGATATCGACAATCCCCGAAAGTGGCGAGGCTTTCACACGCTGCTGCGCACACTTGGTGGAGATTTGATCAAGCGCCGGAGTTTAGGCCTGGCACGTCGCTCATGGACGAGCTTCTGGCGTACATGGAATGAAAAAGAAAACGACCCTTACGATAGTTTCGATTACCTGATGGATTGCAGCGAACGATATGGATGGCAAGCCCACTTCTTTTTCCACTGCGGAGGAAGCCATCCACTCGACCGAGAAGCCCTGCCTCCCTCCCACCCCATCGTTCGACAAATACTCGAGAAAATAGATGCCCGTAGTCACTCGATCGGATTTCATCCGAGTTACGAGGCCCACACAGCGGAAGATCGTTTCAAAGAAGAGTTGGAGTTGCTACGCCAACATGCTCCGCAGGAGGTCAAATGCGGCAGGCAGCATTTCCTCCGCTTTGAAATACCGACCACCTGGCGACTGTGGGCCGATGCCGGCCTGGCCTGGGACAGCACGATGGTCTATCCGGAAGAAGCAGGCTTCCGATGTGGGATATGCCGGGAATTTCCCGTTTTCGACATCGGCCGGCGGAAAATGTTGCCGCTACTGGAAATCCCTCTCACCCTCATGGAAGGTTCGTGGATGCGGTACAACCCCAAGCCTCCAGATCGCTTTTTCGAAGACTACCGACAGCTCATCGAGGTCGTGAAAAAATACAATGGCACATTTGTGTTGCTATGGCACAATTCGACGCTGGGCTTCCATCCGGAGAGTGAAAACAGGAAACTCTATGAGCGCGTACTCTCCTTCGCTGCCGAAAGTGCATCCTGAGATAACACCTTTCCCTTCGTTTCATTTCCCTCCTTCATTAACTCTGCCACCATGCGAGCCATGATCGTTTCCCAGGAAAAATGCTGTAAAGCATGTTCTCGCAACCTCTCCCGGCATTCTTTCCCTAAACTTTTGTATTTCTCAACCACCTCATCGAAATCGACAGGTGAATCGTCATTGGGTATGACAATGAGGCAATCCTCGACACCCTGAAATCCAGGATCGGGCATGCTGTAAATGAATGGCAG
>RFGN01000096.1 GCA_003696645.1 Gammaproteobacteria bacterium
AATTTGAACGGCCGCATTCCCTACATCCTGGACGGTGGTCCCTGCAAGGTCGGCGTGGAAAGCACCATCGTCGATTTTGAGGACGGGGAGGTCATCGTGCGTCGGAAAGGCGGCACCAGCCTGGAGGCCATGGCCGGGGTGTTGGGCTGGCAGCCCATTCTAAAAACCGAGGCGGAGGACCACCCTGTGGCCCCGGGGCAACTGAAAAGCCATTATGCCACCGTCACCCCACTCTACGTTGGCGACCTTCCGGAACTGGCCGAAAAGTTCAGCGGTAATAAGACCTGTATCATCGCCTTCGGCAACAATGCGGCAGGGCTCGAGGCCTTCAAGCTGTTTCAATTGTCGGAACAGGGAAGCACCGAAGAAGCCGCCAAAAACCTCTTCTCCGTCATGCGGCAAGCGGACCAGTGCGGTGCCGATGTCATCATCGCCGGCTGGCTGCCGGAAACGGGCCTGGGACCGGCCATCAATGACAGGTTGAGCAGAGCGAGGAAGCAGGGGTGAGGGGTGAGGGATGAGGGATGAGGGATGAGGGATGAGGAATTGACTGCATTAATGACTTCAATGCATCACTACCAGCCTGGTGACATACACCTTTCCGGTTGATTGGAACAGAACCTGATAAGTGCCGGCAGGCCAGGTGCCGGTAGGTATTTCCAATGAATCTTTTCCTTCCAGTTTTTTTGTCAAAAATTGTTTTCCGGTTGAGTTGGTGATGGTCAGGGTTCCCGGAAGCTCAAATGGATTGCTGACCGCAACAGCGGTGTTGGCCGGATTGGAACTTAAAATGAGCTGTTCCATCATCACTTCACTCGCTGTTGCTGAAACTACACTTGCCGTGTAATCGAAAGTGATTTCCACCGATTCAGAAGGGTTGTCGATGACGAATACCTTGTATTTCACGATCAGGTGGCCAGGCTCGTTGGCCGGGTAAAACTGCATGATGAATTTGTTATTACTCTCTTCGGGAATGGCAGCAAGCACAAAATCGGCACTGTCCAGGTCGGTGGCGGGGTTGTGCCAGGCAGTGGGGTCCTGCAGGGTGATGGACCACTCCCCCCACTCGATGCCGTGGCCGTTGAGGGGTTGAGGTGCTGCTAGGGTTCTAACCCAGCGCATGTTCAGGTCGGTGCCGCTTAGGTTTTCAAAAGTGGCATAACTGTACATGGTGAAAAAATCCGCCGGTTTTTCAGCGGTAACCGTTTGCGGACTCAGGGAAAACAAGGTCTGGGCACCTGCCTGGAAGGCCATTGCAACGAAAAAGAAAAAATGCAGGAAGTACTTCATCTGAGAATTTTTTAAAGTAAGGCCGCAAGATAGCCCTGCCGGAAACGTAGCCGTCATTTGAAACAAAGAATTATTGAAAGCCTACTGATAAGGCCCCCTCACAGATAAGTCTCATCAAAAGCCAGGGGCAGCAGGTCAGCGCCTTTTTCCACTACATAGACCGGCCCGCTTTCGCCATGCATGATGATGCGGATGTGGTGGTTGAAATCACAGAAACAGAATTCATTGGCACACGATTTGACCCCTCAATGACAAGTCTATAACCCGGCACAAGAGTGGTATTCCTCAAAAAAG
>RFGN01000641.1 GCA_003696645.1 Gammaproteobacteria bacterium
CGGAGTGGTTGCATACAACGTAGCAGTGCCGACAAACGCAGTCAATCCTGCGTCGGTGTTCCCCCGGCGAATATACAAGGACTGATCTGTTGTGAGCAGTCGCTGCCAAAGAGCGCTACCTGTATCACCAAGGGCATCCGCGTCCATCATGATGCTCATCGAACGCGATCCATTGGCCCAAGGCAAGTTGCCAGCTACCGGCAACTCTAGGACATCCGCCGCCCGCGTCACCGCAGTCGCGGTGGTCGGTATATAGGACGAGGCGAAGGGCAGGGCTTCGAGCTGTGCGCCCCATACGTCGAAGGACTGTCCGGCAGACTGCGCTCCCGCAAAAACATGCGCTCGAACCGTTGTGCGGGTGGACGTGGCGAAAGTGTAGGTGACGCTGTAACGCGTCCAGCCAGTCGGGAGCGTTGTGAGCACAGTAGCAGAAGCAGAGCCACTCTCGGTAGGGGCCGCGCCATCATCGAGGTAGATTTTGACGTTGGTCGCGGGAGTGGTTCCCGCCTTCAACCACACTGAGAACGTGAAGGTCTTGCCAGTGACGGCCGCTCCCGTGTCCACGGTCTGGAGGCACCAAATATTACCCGCCGCATCGGCAGGCCAGTTGGCCCCCGCCGTGCCGCCCATTGGGTCGGAGATGCCACCGCTTGTAGTGCTGTTTGCCGCATTGTCCAGCCAGCTAGTAGTAGCTCCGCCATCGCCATTGCCAACCATGTTGCCGCTATCCAGCAGCAGGTTCGTACTGCTCCCTTCCAGCAGCAGACCGATCCCGCCATCGGCCATGCGCTCGAAGCGCGGCGTATCAATGGCCGCCGTCTTGACGAGGCCATCCAGCGGGTCGATGTAGGTGCCAGTCGAGGCGCGGGTGTAGGTTGGAGCGCCGGAGAACTGAGCGCCCGCAGCAGCAGCCGTTCCCGTGATTTCCTCGGCTCGGCTCAGCGGGAGCTTGGTCAGCGGGTTGGCAATGTTGCCGAGCATGCCAGCAAGTCCCTTCTGCTGGTCAACCGTGAACAACTGTCGTCCGTTGCTGGTAAGCTCGAAGGCAGGCTGGTTTAGTACCGCAAGATCGGCAGATGCGCCGTTGGTCAGGGCGTTGGAAAGTGACTGCGGGGTGACACCGCCCGGAGCCGTCACCGTACCGCCCGGCAGCCGGAGCGCAGTGCAGGCAACCTCGCCAGCGTTTGCATTATTGCCACCTACGCTTACGCTATTTGCGGACATATCGCCGGAAACCGAAACCTTGCCCTGCACATTGGCATCGGCGGGCAGGTTGTAAGTATCACCGACCTGAGCAACCTCAAGGCGGCTTGCCTGTTCATTGAGTACAACTACGTCACGAGAAGCCATAACTTCACCTCACTACTTGATATTGTTTACCGCTGTGGTTTAGCGCCACGTGGCGGGGGTAGATATGCCACCCTGCATAGGTGGGAACTTCGATTGGCTCGGACAGTACGAAGGTTGCCGCACGTGAACGCACTTCCATCGAGAGCGGCATGTACTGCGGAGTCAGAAGAAAATGCTGATCGGTACGGTTTTCAGCCCACCGCATGGTAGCAGCAAAACGCCCCGTATGATTCACCGCACCTACGGGAACATTATAGTCGGCGCTGGTACGCGAACGCACAGAGAATTTTTCGCTTACAAAGCCACTGGTCGCAGCTTTCCGTCTGGCGTGCAGAACTCCGGGACGAACAAGCATTAGGGCATCCTTGTCAACACGATATTTGCTGGAGCAGTAGCGCCGTACACGGATACCGACTGTCCTGCGCGTACGTAGAAATACTCCGGCTGATTTGCTCGAATAGGCATATCGTTTGCAGTGGCAATAGTGCCTTCGGCAATAGTCACATCCGCATCAGATATAATGCGGTAAACTCCCGCTTGGAGGTTGGATGCCAGACCTGAACTTCCGGCTACCGATACAGTAATGGTTATAGAATCTCCGGATACAGGGAGCTTAAATGCCTGAATAGGCCTATTTGTCTGGTCTAGAATCAAAAAACTCATACATCACCTCACAAACACGCTGGTATGCTACTAAATAATGACCCTTGATGCAATAACTTTCTCCTGTCCATTCGGTAAAATAATTGTTCTAGGAACCTCGTGTTGTGTTCCTAATCTACTTTTTACAGTTGAATTGAAGGGTATGCTATGTAGTAGATGGGCACGATCCACCAATATATCATAGTTCTTTCCGACTCTTGGAATCAAGGTTCCCGGCATTATTCAAGCTCCCCGTTGGCTTTCTTGAAGCCGTATCGGATATGTCCGTAAATCGGATGACCAAAGAATCCGTACACACCTTCAGGCCCATTCCTACCAATGTCTTGGACAAAGATAGGTGCAAAGTGCTGTCCTGCTATCTTAAGCCGTTTTCCTGCTGCTGTAAATACAGGATCATCCTCGGTAGTGATTGGGCCAGCCCTTCCACCAATGTACTCTTTGTTGAGTACCTGTTCCTCAATGCCTTTGAGAAGGCTGGACTGTTTGACAGTCGCTTCATGGATAGGATTCTTGACCCAATGAAACGGCTCCATGACCTGCTTTGAGAACGTCATTGTACGCCCGTCCCCAAGGTCTAGCTTGGTAGGATCATCATTCTCCCAAATAGGTTTGCCTGTAAGCATCATCTGGATTCCGGCCCCAATGGTAGCGTAGTAAATCGCAGCGCGTAGTGCGTACCGCTGGTACATCTTTCTGGCAATCGGGTCTTTCTCGATGCCGGGGAATACCTTAGCAAGCACCCTCAGATTCGATACTGTCCAGTCAGGGGCAAACATCACAAGGTTGGCCCATTTCATTCCATTCTCAGAGGCCATTGCAGCGGCCCACTTGCGGCCAAACGCATTGTCCACGTTTTCGGCCAATCTGCGCCAGTTCTGCCCTCCAAAGGCATCATTAACAAACTGGCCTGCCATCTTTGCAAGCTCGTGCTGAGACTTTTGCTTTTCCAGCGGTAGCTTGCTGTTGGCAATGATAGCCTTCTCCAGTTCACGTTCAAAGACAATCAGCTTTGCACCAGCCATTAGGCGATACCACATAAGTACGTCAATTGCCTTGTTGATCTTGGTGGCAGTGGACATGCCTTTCTTCATTGCGCCTTTGGCTATGGATTCAGGCATGTACTTATCCACAATGCCCTGCAATGACGCCAGTCCGCTGTAGATTTCATCATTGCCAATATCGCGTGGCGGTTTAATCTCTACATAGCGCAGCGCATATTCGATCATGTCCTGCGTTTGCTTGTTTCCTTGGGACAGCCCACGAACAATGTCTTTAGTCCGTACAAGAACATGGAGGCCAGC
>RFGN01000642.1 GCA_003696645.1 Gammaproteobacteria bacterium
CGGGATATACAAACGAAACCGTCTCCGATCTCCCTCGTAAGGGAGCTTCTTAAACAACTCTTCGTTGGTCTTCGGATTCCAACAAGCTCTCAGAGGACGATACTGAGACGGTTTGAGGGCTTCCAAGAGGTCGATCAGCTTCATGTGAGTATTTAGCTAGCACGAAGGAATACGCTGGTGCAGCAACCAATACTCGGTAAGATATTTAAATGGTCCCCGAGGTGAGATTCGAACTCACACGTCATAAATGACGGCGGATTTTGAGTCCGCTGCGTCTACCATTTCCGCCACTCGGGGCAATCTCGTGTTCCCTACATATAGACCGAATCACTCATTGTCAACATAGAGCACACCGTCTTCATCTTCATCGAACCATCGATCTCCATATCCTTGCTCAACAAGGTCATAAACCTCCTTGGTCACTAGGACAAAACGGAAATCCCCGTCCACCCGATGGTCTGGTCCATGAACCTCCTCTGGATCCAGTTTCTCACCGGGACCAACCCATTCATTGGCATCCAGCAGCGCTTCCTTCTTCGTTTTCCCAATACCGAAGATTCCGTAACCATACTGTTCAACGGCCCATCCATACGGTTTGTGTTTCATGTTTGTATCCTCCTTTTATCCAAGAATCTTCCCAGCACGCTCCCTCACGAGCTTGTCAGCAAGAAGCACAAGATTGCCACCGTTTTCCTGCTCAGTCCTTACTTGGAAGAGCACAGGCTTCCAATACTTATCATACCCTTGGATGTCCAGAGCAAATTCCTTGCGGCTCATGTGCTTACGGTCCTCGACCATCCCGACAATCTCGTCAACCTTGCTCTGGACGAACTTCCCAAAATCCTTGGTAAGAGCCTCGACTTCAGCAACCAAACTTCTGGTCGCCTCATAGCGATTCAGAATCGAGATCACATCATCAATCTTGTCATCATGGATAGCCTTGAGAATGGCCTTCCTGGACGAAGCATATTCGTGGACTGCCACATACCAATCCAGCTTGACCTTCAGCATTTCTCCATCAGGGTGCCGAACGACATACCCTTCCATATCTTCCCTGTCAGTTCCATTCAGGGCTTCCATCAGATCATCCTTGGAGCACTGCTGAACCACCGGGATGTCGCCAGCATAGGACACCATGTCTTCATACGGCAAGTATGCCCCGGTTTCCTTATGACGCATCCCGGTAAGAATCAGGTTCTCTTTCTCGTAAGGAATCACGATCTTTCTCTTGGGAGACACCCATTCAAAGATCGGGGTATATCCATCCCTGTTGGCTTGCTTGGCGAACTCCTCGTATTTCCCATCATCAAACTGGGAGATCTCGTGGTGGAACTCATCTGCCCACATCTTGGTGCCCCAGAAGATGGAGTTACCCACTTGGACGCCTGCGATCATGGAGCCGTCCAGTTTCTCAAGAACCACGCCATCACGGATGATGTGCTCCTCGGGAACATGAACCGGATATTCAGCATGCTCCCCAGCATTGAAAAACTTGTGATAAGGGCGGGACACGATCTCCTCGCCAGCAAAGACGATTCCACGGGCTTCCCTTGCAGCTGCGAAGAGCTCAGGATCATCCGCCAGATTAAAGAAGGCATGGGTGCCAGCATAGCAATACAGGTCCATGCCTTGGACATCCCTGCGGATAAC
>RFGN01000643.1 GCA_003696645.1 Gammaproteobacteria bacterium
CAAGCTACGTTCGGCTATCAACAAGGTGGCATACTTACAACATCCTGATGATCCAGTAGAGCAGGCACATCTAACCCGTGAACTGGAAGAGAAGACAGATGAATTGATCGCAAAGATCATTGCCTAGATGAGTGATGCCATAGCTTGGATCTCATCGTCTGACATCTCCATGAGTTCATGAAGCACCGGATCGTTCATCTTGTCAGCAAGGATTTTCCGATGATTCAGAAGAAACTTGGGCCACTCCTCGGACGAGACACAGAATGGCGAGATGTTTGACTTGGGTCGGCGGCAGAGAATGTCATCGAATGCTACATCAACATCACACCAGCGAACCGAGTATTCTTGTTTCTTCTTATCGTAGAAAAAACCGATGGTGAACAGGAGTCGATTCATATAGCTATACAGGAGATTGCAGGTGGTGTAATTGGGGATATACTGCTGAACGATCATGCCATCGATGACGCCACCACTGATAACAGTGGCGCTCTTTTTTCCCTCGCCGATAATAACGATTCCGTCACCCTGTTTGACCATTTTGGCACAAGATTTCCCGACGGCGTAAATCGATTTGACTACCTCCGGGATCTTCGGAGTCTCGCCGGAAGCCACCCTCCTGACAAGACGGCGAAGTGCAGGAGACGAATTCCGCGTATGCATTTGATACACAGAGAATCGGGAAGCATCCAGTGTTTTCAGCTCTGAATGGAGATTGTTGAATGCTCTACACACCTCCTGTCTGCTGTCGCTTTTATAGGAAACCCGGACAATCAATGGCCGGTGGGAGCTGTCTGTTTTACCAACGACGTAGCAAAACGTGAACCCTCGGTGATTTAGAGTTTCACCATAGATACCCCCAACCCTTTTATCCCAGTTTCCGTGGACCTCGCTATGATTTCGTTTGTGGTCATACTCCAAGACAAAACCATTTCCGAAGTCAACACGGTAAAGAGATTCGAGTTGATCAGAAACCGTTTTGACTGCCTGATACACCTCCGGGATCTTCGAAGTCTGCTCGACATCGGTGTATGATGTATCGGCATGGAGAATCTCTTTGATTTTCCCATGCCGAA
This sequence comes from Gammaproteobacteria bacterium, assembly GCA_003696645.1. Taxonomy (GTDB): domain Bacteria; phylum Pseudomonadota; class Gammaproteobacteria; order J025; family J025; genus J025. Next base: position 1,074 of record RFGN01000643.1, read on the forward strand.
TCCGAATCAAGACCCGGGGCTTTTGGATGAGGATTTTGAACCCACGGTCATCATAGTGGGGGAAGAGTTCTTGGAAGAAGGCATAATAGACGCAAGCATTGTAGGGGCCAATTTTCATCTTGACCCCAACGGATTCGCCGTTAAAGTTCATCAACTTGACCATTGCCCTTCTCCAGATTGGTTCTCGGATCAGCTCTATAGCACGTATCCTAACGATTTTCAAGGGGTTTCCTGTGATGACAGGGAAACCACCCGATTTCACTAAATAATGATGAGATGAGCACTAACCCATTTTTCGAGCACCGTAAGCACAGGTTTGACGCGCCAGTAGCAACTAAAGCACGAATGAAGATTGGCCCGATGGTTTTGATGCGGGCCAATACTATCCCGTATATGGATTTTGGCCGCCCCGGTGACGTGATTTTTGTTGATGATACGGACACCATCGACCGCGACCGTGAAACCCCCCGAGCAGTTGGTTGGTGGATCAAGGTGCCTATGGCTAGCATGGCCGGACCATCTGGGAACACGATTATCACATATCCGAATGCCACGGTTGAACCGGGGGATATCATGGAAGTCAACGGGGTTCAAGTCACCTTCCAACCGCCATACACCACAGAGCAGATTGCCAAGGATCTCAAGAATGCCAACATCCCGAACATGAATATAACGGTGTCCGGTGATGCAATCATGCTTACCGAAACGACTCAGGGGGCTATCCACGTCAAAAATATCCAAGGAACTCCTGTTGAGCGGTTAGGGCTGTATTCGGTAGATTCCTTTGCTGACCAGCTAGCTCGTGGTGTCAAGATCAACGGCAAGTGGGTGCCCATTGGTGCACTTGCTGGCTCTTCATCGGGTGGATCTGGCGGCGCCGATCCTGCGGCAACTTACCTCACCCTGCTACCTGAAGGGAATTTGTCAGGGGCACGATCCCTGAACCCGAAGAATGGTATCAAGGGGACGGATAATGGGCAGGGCGCCGCCTATGACCTCGAAATGGATATTGCAGGTCTTCCCGATGAAACCCCTGCGAAGGATCTGTATATCCCCGTTGAAAACCCCAATACTGGGATCAAGGGAAAAATCACAGCCGATATACTGGTTAATTCACCTGACATCGGCACAAATGTTACAAGGGCTTATGGGGATGTAACCAATTCGCGGGTTCAGGATAAGATCATTGTTGCTAACAGCTTCGTGAAGGGGGTTACCCTCATTATCGAGCAACCCTTCCCACCCGGAACCACGATTATGATCGGCACAACAAGTGTCCCGGACCTGCTCATGAAATCATATGAGAACGACCCACAGGTTCCAGGAATCTACTACTCTGTCTTGGGCATGGTGTTTTCGACAACCGAAACCCTGACCATCACAGTGATGGGTAGTCCGGGGACGGGAAAAGCGAGTTATTTTGTCGATGCCGTCTAAATACTGGTGTGAAATACTGGCTCAGTAGATGAGTCTATGAAACAAAGAGAGGAGTCAAGAAATGGCTAATGTGAAGAATTTTGGACTTATTGGGGTTGGCTCAGACCTCCAACTGGGTAATGGCGGTGGCCATATTGTATGGAGCGGCAGCAACTTCCAATTTACAACCGATGGGACGACCCTTACGAACATTCGAGTGGCTACCACTCCTGTAAACGCTAATGATGCTGCTTCGAAGGCATATGTTGATAGCCTATCACAAGGTCTTGATGCCAAGCCATCTGTGCGAGTTGCAACAACTGCTGCTGGTGTCCTTGCAACCGATTTTGCAGCCGGTTCAGTAGTTGATGGTGTTACGCTGGCTGCTGGCGACCGCATCCTTATCAAGGATCAGGCTAATGCTACTGAAAATGGTATCTATGTTGTGCAAGCATCTGGCGCACCCACCCGTGCAACCGATGCTGATAATGCTGGTGACCTGAGCGGCGGTAGCTTCGTATTCGTTGAAGAAGGTAGCACCAACGCCGATACTGGCTGGGTGGTTTCTTCGAATGGTTCGCTCACCCCGGGCACCGATCCCATTAGCTGGGTTCAGTTCTCGTCAGCAGGCACCATCACTGCTGGCACTGGTCTTAGTAAAACCGGCACAACCTTGAACGTCAATGTTGGTGCCACTACCGTTGCCGTAGATGGTAGCAACAACCTGATCGTCAACTCGAATGCCACTGCCGGTCAACCACTGCTTTCAGCTGGCACTGTTGGAACCGAAGCTACCTTTGGTCAGCTTGATCTTAGCAATACAAATGCTATCGTCAATGTCCTTGGTAAAGCCAATGGCGGTCTTGGTAGTGACGTTTCTGCTTTCGGTGTTGGTTCTCTGTTCGTTAATGCTGCAGCCGGTGTAACCGAGCTTGCTGCTGGCACCGATGGTAACGTCCTTGTCATGACAGCTGGCTCGCCTGCTTGGGGCAAAGTCAACCTTGCCGATGCTACCAACTCGGTTACTGGCACCCTTCCAACCACCAGCGGCGGCACCGGGCTTACCAACTACACTGCCGGTGATGTTCTCTATGCCTCGTCTTCAACTGCACTGGCTACCGTTCCCATTGGTGCCCAGAATACGGTGCTTATGTCAGACGGCACTAAGCCAGTATGGGGCAACCCGCCAGCAGGTAGCGGTTCGATTGCTGCATTCACTGCTAGCGTGACTTATGTTAGTATTGGTTCAACCCTTCTTGGCGCCCTTCCGCAAAATGCGACGGTCATTGAGGTTCGTCTCAATGTTAAGACGGCATTCAATGATCCGACCACCACTATCACGGTCGGGAGCACTTTCGTTCAAGATGAACTAGTGAAGGCTACTGACCTTGATCCGACGATTGCGGCAACTTACGTTGTTGATGTAATGAAGAACTATCCTGGTGGTGAAATCATCCATGTCTTCGTCAACCATCAGTCCGCAACGGCTGGTGTTGTTGATGTTGTTCTGAAGTATATTGTGCCATAATAAGGTGATTTGATGCTAGCGCTGTTGCGCATATCTTCACTTATCCGGTTGCTGGCGAGTCCCCTTGGAAAATTCATTCTGGGGCTCGCCAGCGCCGGTATTCTCTTTTCCTCCGCATGGTTGTATGTCGAGCACGTGAAAAAGCAAGCCCGTCTCGACGCAGAAGCCAATATACGAGCAACCGTATTACAGGAAACATTGAAAACCAAGATGCAAGTAGAGAAAGCCCTCCGAGATCTGGCCTCGGGAGAGCGCGGGAG
>RFGN01000644.1 GCA_003696645.1 Gammaproteobacteria bacterium
AAAAAGACGATGGCGTGGTCGACTATGTAATTGAATATGTCCGAGTCTGGCAGAAACCCCACCAAATCTCGCAAATATCCGAGTAGTGAGAGAGGATTCAGCTCAGATATGATCGACTTCAATGATAACTGGCTATTTACGTTAAGTGACTCGCCAGACTACACACTTACGACCTATACACCCCATAGCTGGAAGCCCATACATCTGCCGCACGACTGGTCGGTCGAATTCGATTTCTCACGTGATTTGGAAGGTTGCACGGCCTTCCTTCCCGGGGGTATAGGGTGGTACACCAAGACCTTTGCCACACCGATTCATAAACAATACCAGAAGTGCCACATCATTTTTGATGGCGTGTATAACAATGCCGAGTTCTGGATCAACGGCATGAAGATCGGGGAGCACCCCTATGGGTATGCCCCCATCACCTACGACCTGACCCGCTATCTTATGCCCTATGGGCAAGATAATCGTATTGCAGTTCGCGTGGATCACAGTCGATACGCTGATTCTCGCTGGTATACGGGGTCGGGCATATATCGGAACGTTAAGCTGCTGATTACAGACCGACTTCATATCCCGGTTTGGGGGATATTCATTACCACACCCAGGATCACTGATGAATACGCAGAGGTGGAAATTCGGGTTGAGGTTAAAAACAATCATGCGGAGGATCGAAGTGCTAATATTGCGACGACCATATTCGACACCTATAACCAGAGGATCGCGTCAGCCGATACTCTGGTTTCTTTACAAGGCCACGAAGATTCCGTCTATACACTTAAGACCCGAATCCCAAATCCCAACCTTTGGAACCTGAACGATCCATATCTTTATCGAGCGGTTACAAGCCTTGTTGTTGATGAAAGAATACTGGAAGAGCGTTCCACCCGCTTCGGCATCCGCTCTTTCCACTTCGACAAGGATTCGGGGTTCCGGCTCAACGGGAACAATCTGAAAATCAAGGGGGTCTGTCTCCACCATGATGCCGGACCGGTCGGCGCGGCGGTGCCTAAAGATGTGTGGCGACGCCGCCTGCAACTGCTGAAGGAATGCGGGTGTAACGCCATCCGAAGCGCACACAACCCCGCATCCGAAGAATTCCTCGACCTGTGTGACGAGATGGGACTGTTGGTCCAGAACGAGTTTTATGATGAGTGGGACCTACCGAAAGATAAACGATACAACATGCAGGATAAGGAAATAGACGCCATCACCCGTGGCCATGCCCAGCATTTTCAAAGATGGGCGGAAATCGATCTCAAGAATACGATGAGATCAAGCCGAAACCACCCCTGCATTTTTCAGTGGAGCATCGGCAACGAAATCGAATGGACCTACCCGGGCAACCGCGAGGCCACCGGGATCTTCAAGAACACCAACGCCAATGAAAAGCTGGACTGGACACTCTGGCGGTCGAGCATCCCGCCTAACAACCCCGAAGAGGTCCGTAAGTTCTGGAGAAACTATCCCGAGCAGATGTTTAATATCGGGGATACCGCACAGAAACTGGCGACCTGGACGCGTGAGATGGATACAACTCGCCCGGTCACAGCCAATTGCATCCTGCCCACTTCAAGTTTCGAGACCGGATACACGGACGTGCTCGACGTGGTCGGCCTCAGCTATAAACCCCACCAATACGACTACCTCAAACAACACTACCCAGATAAGTGCATGATGGGTACGGAAAATGTTCCTCGGTGGTATGAATGGAAAGCAGTAGTCGAACGTGACTTCATTCCCGGGGTCTTCCTGTGGACCGGCGTTGACTATCTGGGCGAATGCCGGGCAGAGCATTGGCCGATCAAGGTTACACCGCACGGCTTGTTGGACATTGCCGGCTTTCCACGCCCATCGTACTACATGTTCCAATCTCTTTGGCGCAATGATATCCCTGTTCTGGCGATGTATACCCAAACCGAAAGCAAGTCCATATTCTGCAGAAATGAAAACGGATACGCCGTGGAAAAAGAACCGGGAGGATGGAAGCAGGCGCCACGCCAATGGCAGGATGTAAATCCGCACTGGAACTATAATCCGGAACAAACAATCATCGTGGAGGTCTATTCAAACTGTGATACGGTTGAATTATATCTGAACGGCGAATCCCAAGGTGCCCAACAGCTGCAAGACCATGAAGATCGCATCTACAAATGGGCGGTCCCCTATTATCCGGGAGAACTCCTCGCCAAGGGAACAATCGGTACAGCCATAACCACCGCGAGCCTACAGACTGCAGGCCCTCCCACTGGTATTCACCTGATGGCTGACCGTAACCGGATCCAACCAAACAACACCGACACCGTTCATATCGTCGCACAACTCGTAGATGAACAAGGACGACCGGTCAGGCACGTAGATGAGGAAATCACATTTCATATTAAAGGTGATTGCCGATTTATGGGTACAGCTTGTAGTAACACCGCTAAGCTGCTTGGCTTTCGACACACAACCGTAGCAACCGACTTCGGTCGGTGTCTGTTAGTTGTCCAGGCACCCGGCAAACCAGACGAGATCACCATTCATGCTGAGTCCATCGAAACAGGTATGTCTTCGAATACGTTAACAATAGCTGCTCATAATAGTGGTCTCTAGAACGTCCATGCATGCCTGCATAGATACCATCAACAGTACGGCCGACCCAATGCCCGCATGTCATGAGTGATGTGTTGGGAGCATACCAGACTATGATACGACCGGATCAGATATGACTATAAACCCAGTGTGAGGATATGTATATCAGTGCCACATCCACCGTATCGCCACAACCGCCCTGACGGGCTGGAATCGAAGCGGAGAGGGCGGGATTCGAACCCGCGGAACCGGTAAAACCAGTTCGACGATTTAGCAAACCGTTGCCTTCAGCCGCTCGGCCACCTCTCCGAAGGTTGCTCCACCAGAGCCTTGCAGGCCATCAGGTGAGCGTCGTCATTATATGTGTTGGCTGCAGAACCTCAAGGCGGGCTGAGAAACAAGTGGCAAGCCGAAAGGGCCCGTGATTACCAATGATGAGACCCCGAAAACATCCCAAATCAGTTTAGGATGTGCCCATTGTCTCAACGAGCTCCCGAAAACAGCCCGCTGTGAAAGTACCCCAAGGAGTCGAACCCCCTTCAAAATCCCCGAAGAAAACGGCTAATCCAGATCCGGGCGGCG
>RFGN01000645.1 GCA_003696645.1 Gammaproteobacteria bacterium
ACCGATGATCCCGGTCTTCAATATCATGTTTTTTTCAATGCACTCTCCTTTCGTTTCGTTGAGGACATGTCGAACTCTGTAAAACCAACCATTTCATTCCCGTAAACACCATGACACCAATGATGACATCCATAATCGGTCTGCATACCTGATGACCCATTCATTGTTCTGACCCTGTAACCGTAGCCAGACAGATCAGCGCTCGAAGCTGCCGTGTGCAGTAATGGTTCACTGTCCACATAGGTATCAGGAGTCGAAATCAACAACAGGATGTCTGGCCCTCAGGTATCCATGGAAGACTATACTGTCCTGGTTGGACAGCTGTTCGCCAAACATTGCCTTCTCCCCTGCCAGTATTGAAGCCTGTCCATACCAGAAACTTACGATAATGATAGTGCCAACAGGCAGTAGTCTTCCTCTTTACCTTCGATCGACTTTTCACTCATCACCCTCCAATGATCTCAGGATTGGACAGATTTCATCGATGCCTTGGTCGCACTGACTCGCCAAATCCTTCAGTACCGTACGTATATTGGAAAGTTTTTCGATGCGACCCGTGATTTCCTTGGCCTTCTTTTCGGCAATACCCTTGATTTGCTCGCAATCTCTTCCATCGGTTCGAAGGGCAAGCAACTGTTTGATCTCCTCAAGGGTAAATCCAAGCTCTTTTGCCTGAACAATAAATCGGAGTCGCCTGATATCTTCAGAAGAATATTGGCGATATCCAGATTGGCTACGAGATGGTCGCGGCAGCAACCCACGCTGCTCATAATATCTCACGGTATCGATGGATACCTTGATCTTTTTTGCTAACTCACCAATTCTCATCAATCTAACCATACACCCTGGAGCATACTCCAGAGTCAAGAAAATATGGTTTCCAACACAATTGTTGCCTGTTTTGAATCCGCGAATCGAATCCTGTATCTGGGAAGACATGATATTCTGCACCTCGGCATAATAGAATATCCGCCATTCCAACAAGCTGCACTACCAGTAGCCAAGCTGGCAACAACCCCAACAATGCTTGACAAGGCACCATATTTGACCATAGACTCCAGCAGCGTTCAGAGTGCCCGCTGCAAAGCAGACGGGATAATCAGGGAAGCTGGTGAAAGTCCAGCGCTGCCCCCGCAACGGTGATCGAGAAAATCACTTCATCTGGCCACTGTCCGGTTATGGATGGGAAGGCGAAGTGATCGTAGTCTGTACATCTCGTCAGCCCGGAGACCGGCTCTGTACAAAAAACCGTGTTGCGGTGGGCGATACAGGCACATTATCCCGGCAACCTTTGTCGGGACAAATCTGTCTGCGGCCGCGATATTTTTTCATTCGGTACGGGTGTGTACCGTATATCATCAGGAGCAGTCATCATGAAAATCCGTTCTCTCTCACTTTCGATTGTCGGTCTGCTGGCCACAAGTATTGTCCAGGCTGAGGTCTCGGAGAGTATTATTGTCACGGCCACCCGCACGGCACAGATCGCAGATCAGACCCTGGCCCCGGTCACGGTCATTGATCGTCAACAGATCGATCGCAGCTCTGCCACCGATATCGCCGATCTGCTGCGACTGCAG
>RFGN01000646.1 GCA_003696645.1 Gammaproteobacteria bacterium
AAAGTAATTTATTCCCTTCAAAGAGTAACAAGTAGTGGAAGCGACAAAGCTGAACGTAGCGAGAGTCTTGGAGGACTCCACCTTCATGTATCCAAGCAAGACGGCAATTATCTTTGAAGATCAGAAAATATCGTTCTCGGATCTGAATGCTGAAGTGAATAGGATAGCAAATGCGATGATCCAGCGTGGGATTAAAAAGGGGGATCACGTCGCAGTATCCTGCCCAAATCTCCCGTATTTTCCGATGGTCTACTATGCAATTTTAAAGATCGGTGCGGTTGTCGTTCCTCTCAATATACTTCTTAAGAGACACGAGATTCAGTACCATCTGGAGGACAGTGATGCGAAGGCGTATTTCTGTTTCCTCGGGACTTCTGAACTCCCCATGCTTCAGGAGGGATACGCTGCATACACGGAGGTAGATGCATGTGAGCAGTTCTGGGCAATTGTTCCTCCAGGAGAAATTAATCCCATTCAGGGTGCCGAGACACTCGATCAATTGGTGTCCGACCAGAGTGCTGCATTCACATCAGTCTTCACCTCTCCCTCAGATACGGCAGTCATCCTCTACACATCTGGTACAACAGGAAGACCAAAAGGAGCGGAGCTCACGCATAACAATCTCTTTGTCAACGCAATGACATGCCAGATGATGTTCAGACAGACGGCTGATGATGTCCATCTCATCACACTTCCGCTCTTTCATTCATTCGGACAGACAGTGCACATGAACACGGGATTCTTGAGTGGATGCACACTGGTCATCATCCAGAAATTTGATCCTGTAGCTATTCTCCATGCATTCCAAGATCATGGGGTCACAGTCTTCGCAGGTGTACCTACCATGTACTGGGGACTGCTGAACACAGATACTACAGGAGTTGATGTAAACAAGATCTCTGCGAACCTGCGACTCGGTGTCTCGGGAGGAGCACCTATGCCTGTTGAGGTGATGAGGCAGTTCGAGGAGAAGTTTAATATCACCATCCTCGAGAGTTATGGATTGTCAGAGACCTCACCAGTAGCAAGCTTTTCGAGAATTGAGATGAGGAAGATCCCCGGATCAATAGGAGTGCCACTCCCTGGTGTGGAGATGATCGTAGCTGATGAGGAGGGTAAGGAGTTACCTCCGGGTTCTATTGGAGAGATCCTTATCAGGGGACCGAATATCATGAAGGGGTACTATAACAGACCAGATGCCAGTGCGGAGGCTTTCAGGAATGGTTGGTTCCACAGTGGAGACATGGGGAAGATGGATGAGAATGGATATTTTTATGTGGTCGATCGGCTGAAAGATATGATCATCAGGGGTGGCTATAATGTCTATCCGAGAGAAGTCGAGGAGCTGATGATGAAGAATGAGAAGATATCTTTGGTGGCAGTTGTGGGTGAACCCGATGAGAAATACGGTGAGGAGATAGTGGCGTATGTGGTTCTCAAGGAGGGACAATCTGCGACAGAGGAAGAACTTAAAGCTTGGGCGAAAGCAAATATGGCCGATTACAAATATCCTCGAAAGATTATTTTCAAGGATCAACTTCCCACAGGAGCAACTGGTAAGATCCTGAAGCGGGTTCT
>RFGN01000647.1 GCA_003696645.1 Gammaproteobacteria bacterium
ATGCCATTCTGTACCCCAATCATCGATCAGGAAAAAACTGGGTATAAAGAAATATCGTAACAGGTAAAGACCAGGCAGAAGAGATGAGGAAATTTTTATTGGGTTCTATGGTTGTGTTCTTGAGCGCCTGTGCACAATTCAAATCAGGCAATGTGACGGCAACGATAGAATCACGCATTGCAACGGCCAATGAGCAGTCTCGTCAGTTTCCCGTCAATGAATGGCGTGAAATCCGCCAGGTATTCCATGAAGGAAATACAATTCTGGGGCGAGCAGGGACGGTGCGGGACAATCTCTCCAGACCAGTTGCCGTTGCGGCATCTGCCGGGGTTCTCTATATTGTTGATGCGGATCGGCATGAGCTTATTCGATATGATTCCATTACCGGTGAAGGGCGTGCAATCACTGATCTGAGTCGAATCGCAGGGGGAGAGATCTCCGATATCTATCTCTATAATAACGAGTTCTTGTTGCTTGCCGACCCTCAGGGGCAACAGGTTCTGAAAGTGGATCTCCAGGGCAGATTGATGCAGGTTCTGGATGCCCCAAGTAATCTGATTGCACCGATCAGTATCTCCGTCGATCTGCGAAGGCATGAAATCCTGGTTGCCGATGGCAGTTATGATGATATCGTTGTTTTTACTCTGGATGGCGAGCCTATTGCCACGCTGGGTGAGAGAGGCATGGAGAATGGCCAGTTTCGTACCATGACGGCGCTGGCCTGGTCGGATCAGGGGCTTTATGTTGCAATGAGAACGGGGGGGCGGGTCCAGGTGATTGACGCCAATGACCAGTTCGAAAGGCGGCTTGATACCGAAGGAATGATCTTTCCCAGTGCCATCGTTTTTGATCGAAAGGGTCGTGCCTACATCAGTGATTTGATGTCGAATAATATCCGTGTCTATGATGGTGATGAACAGATAGCCGTACTGGGAGGAACCGGGGTGGCACCAGGACGTTTTCAACGTATTACCGATATGTGGATTGATCAGGGTATCCTGTATGTTGTGGATAGCCTGAATGGCCGTATTCAGAGCCATCGTACGCTGGATTGACCAGTATGCATGCCACCCGCAATCGGGTTGGGTTGTTGCTGGCCATGGCGATGGTCATGTCAGGTTGTTCCGGGCTTCGAGCACCTGCCACGTTTGAATATTTTCATGATCCTGATATTGATCCGTTTCAAGAGCATGTCTGGCCGCAGCCCCCGGAAAAACCGCGTCTCCGCTATCTGGGCAGTCTGGTCGGCGAGCCCAACTTCCCACGAAAAAGTTCCTCGCAACTTCTTTCAAGTGGACAGAATTTCCTCAAGAAACTGGTGGGGCTGAATGCAAAACACCACCATCAGATTATACTGCAGCGTCCACAAAGTGGTGTGGTGGACAGTCAGGGCAATATCCTGGTGACGGATGTCTCGCGTCAGGCGGTCTATCGTTTCAGTCCTGCAAGCAGGACCCTGAATGTATGGGAGTATGCGGCGAAGGATCTGCGCTTTGTGTCACCCATCGGAGTGGCTGTGGATGGTCGGGATCAGGTCTGGGTCGCAGATTCAAGGCTGGGTTTTGTGGTTCAGCTC
>RFGN01000012.1 GCA_003696645.1 Gammaproteobacteria bacterium
ATAGTTAGGTGTATCTTGGAGCCAGCCGAGAATCGGGTTTATGGAAAAGGAGATAGTGAAGAAATCAGGGATGGCATTAGGGTTGTCTTATATGTTGGTAATGCGTGTTACCGGAGTTAAAATATGGGTAATCAAAAATTGGCTGTTTTTTTGATCTATCTATCGCAGGTTGTCTTGGGTGTGGGGACCGCCAGAGCCACAAGTGAGGTTACACTTCAGGTGCCGTGGCGTACAGAAAATATTCCCGATGGAAAAACTGTTGGAATTGTTTGTATGCTTTACGATCCACAATGTAAGATAATACAACGCAAGGTAAAGTCGATACGCAAGAATATGAATAGAAAAAATTTGCAAGAAGAGACCTTTGTATTTAATGGTGATAATGTGGATATGGCGGTAATGGCCCAATGCGTTATATCACGAGAAGATACAAGTCAAGGAATGGTGTTTGGAGAAAAAAAGGTGCTGCCAGGAAAGGAAGCTTGCCAGAAGACCAAGCGGAAAACCAGACTTCATGATGTTAAATCCGGGGATAAAGGGCAGGGTGATGGCCTGATTATGGGAAAAACCCATAAGGAATGGGAGAAGGTATGGACGTACTACGCCGACACAAGCGAGGCCGCCGCCAAGGAGGGGCGCTATGGGAAACTTCTTGTCTTAGGATCTCCATGGGTCCAGAGAAGAAAGCCACCGGAATATTGCGAGAAAGATAAGCATTGCCGGTATGGCCATTATTGGAGCAATATCTTCGGAAGACATTGGGAAGATGAATTCAAGGGCGCGTGTGTAAACCACAAGTGCGTGGATGATGTCAGTAGTTTTTCTACTGATGGAGATACGAATGGAAATGTATGCAAGAAAGACTATGAATGCTCTAATAAAAATTACGCAGGTTACTGCAAGAAAAAGGGGAAATCCGGAAGATGCTTATCGATGAAACGTGGTGTCTGCAGTGCTAATCCAAAAGCATGGTTGCCGTGTTTCACAATAGATGGCAAACTAGGCAAGGGGCGCTGCCTTGAAAATGGAATGATGGGCACGTGTAGGGAAATATAACTTGACGAATCTAGAATTTCTCTTGGTCGTCATGAGTAAACCGTTCCCCACCTAAAGATGATGGAAAATCGTAATGAGCAATTATCAGTGGCCCTATTGCAAGCGTTTCTTCGAGGCCACCTTCCCCGAGCTGAAGAAGCGGTACATCGACACCGGCAAGGTGCGATTTGTCAGCCGTGGGTAGCCTCCCGAATAAACTGGACACATATTTGGTTGCAGAGTGAACGCAACAGGAGGTGTCCATGAACGAGAAGAAGTTGCCCAAACGTTGGTCAGCAAAACGGAAGCAGGAGGTGGTCCTGCGGCTGTTGAAAGGCGAGAGCCTGGATGCACTGAGCCGAGAGACAGGTCAGCCGGCTTCGGTCCTGTCAGCCTGGCGGGAGGATTTCCTGGCAGGCGGTATCGCGGCGCTGAAGCAGCGCACAGAGGATCCCAAGGTCGCAGCCCTGGAACGGGAGCTCAAGCGGGCCAAGCGCCTGGTAGGCGATCTGATGATGGACAAGGAGCTGCTGGAGATGCGCATTGCCCGCTTCGAGGGCGAACACCCTTTTCCGAAGCGGAGATCGAATCCGTGAGCCGAGCCTGTTCGGTCTCCGCACGAAGGGTCTACGGGAAGGCTCGGGTGTGTCGAGCATGGAATGTTCCCCGCTCGACACATTATGCGCGGTGTCATTCGTCAGGTCGTCAGGCAGCACCGGCTCGCCGAGGGCGAAAGCCGGTG
>RFGN01000648.1 GCA_003696645.1 Gammaproteobacteria bacterium
CTCATGATGCCGCCAGAAAGTTTGTACAGTTGTTGAAAGCCAGCCTGTTTGAGTGCATGACAGGCCTTTGCCGAGGCCTGACCGTTTTCGCAATAGACGATCTTTGGGATATTTGCATACGGTTTCAGCCGTTCAAGTTCATTGTCAATTCTGCTATAGGGTACATGAACAGCATTGATGATATGTCCTTCATTGAACTGGTCTGCTTCCCGAACATCAATGACAGTGGCATTCTGGTGATTGATCAGGCGTGTCGCCTCGTTTGGCGAGAGTTCCTTGATCCCCCAAAGCCTGGCCTTGGCTTCGGACATCAGGAGTGCCAGCATCGCTGTAATCAGGAGGCCGCTGAGCACCCAGTGATTGATTAGAAATTCGACAAATTGTCCCATGTTGAGATAATAATGATCGGGGTCATTCAAAAAATATCACGGCATTATACAATATGCTGCCAAAATTCCAGCACGTGTCCGCATTATTCGTCACGAGCAGGACAAGATTAACCAAAGATACCAGGCTTGAACATGACTGAAACCAGACATTCCCGACCCAAACCCATTGTGCTGACCATACTCGATGGCTGGGGCGTCAGCGAGGCAACAGAGAATAACGCCATTGCCATGGCCAGGACACCGATCTGGGACAGATTGTTGGCATCCTGCCCTCATCGTTTGATTCAGGGGTCTGGTGCCTATGTCGGTCTGCCTGAAGAACAGATGGGGAATTCTGAGGTGGGGCATCTTAATCTGGGTGCTGGACGTGTCATTGAGCAGGAATACACCAAAATCTTCAATGCCATCCAGGATGGACGTTTTGATACAAACGAAGTGTTGAACCGGGCATTTACGGATTTGACCGAACACTCCGGTACCCTGCATGTTGCCGGATTGCTGTCAGAAGGAGGCGTTCATAGTCATGAGGCCCATATTCATGCCTTGATCAGGTTGGCCGCCCGAAAGGGCGTGAAGAAGATGGTCATTCACCCCATCCTGGATGGTCGGGATGTCGCGCCTAAAAGCGCGCGAGTCTCATTGGAGAGATTGCAACAGGTGCTGGATGACGTGGGAGTCGGGTATATAGGCAGTGTCATCGGACGCTATTTTGCCATGGATCGCGATCAACGCTGGGAAAGAATACAGAAGGCGTATGATTTGTGGGTTTCCGGCAAGGCAGAATATCAGGCAGGTGATGCCGTGCAAGCCCTGGAGAGGGCCTATGAAAGAGGTGAAACCGATGAATTCGTTACTGCGACCAGAATAGGTGATGCAGAGCAGACCGGCATGCAGGATGGTGATGTTCTGATCATGATGAACTTCAGAGCGGATCGGGCCAGACAAATAATATCCGCATTCACGGACGTAGCCTTTACCGGGTTTGCTCGAGAAAGCTATCCTAGACTCGACCATGTCGTAACACTGACGGAATATCGAGAAGGGTTGACACCGGATGTTGTCTTTCCTCCAGAGAAACCCAAAAATGTTTTTGGTGAATATATCTCTTCTCTGGGTCTGAAACAGCTTCGCATTGCCGAGACTGAAAAATACGCCCATGTAACCTTTTTTCTGAATGGTGGAAGGGAGAACCCCTTTGTTGGGGAAGACAGGATACTGGTACCGTCTCCCAAGGTGGCGACCTATGACCTCAAACCTGAAATGAGTGCAGAAGTGCTGACCGACAAACTGGTCGATCAGATCAAATCCGGTGGATATGATGTCATCATCTGCAATTATGCCAATCCCGACATGGTTGGGCATACCGGCAATCTGTCTGCCGCAATCAAGGCCATCGAAACCATCGATACCTGTCTCGGGCGTTTGACCGAGGTGTTGCAGGAAACGGGAGGAGAATTGTTGGTCACGGCAGATCATGGTAATGC
>RFGN01000097.1 GCA_003696645.1 Gammaproteobacteria bacterium
CCCTGCCTCGGTGATCTCCCAGATGCCGTAGGGCGAATCGCTCTTCATGAGGCCCTCGCGCACCATGGTGTTTCGGCACCATTGCGCCGTGTTTCGCCAGCGAACGGAACGAGGGTCGGAAGGTAGCGGCTCCCTATCGTAGGCGTTGAGCACGCCTTTCATCTTGGCTTCCACCCTTTCCAATACCTCTCCGATGGACGCTGAGCCTCCCAGCTCCACGAGCGTTTCTAGAATCGGTCGGCGAAATGCGTCTTCAGGTGTCCGCAGCCCCCGGGGCAACCTGCCCTTAGCCCGCCGTTTGCCTTCGTGTTTGCTTGGCTTTACACCTTTCGCATACAAAGAAGTCCATTCCCGCTGGAGCGCTTTTACCTTCTCCCGGAACTCGGCGAGGCGAGTGGCTTCCTCGATGGCTTGGCGAGCCCCTTCGTAGTCGCCGGCCCGAAAGGCTTCGGCACCGGACTCGTTGAGAGCGTCGGCAACGGCCTCGATCTCCTCGAGCAGGATTTCAAAAGCGGCATTGACTTCATTGGTCTCCACGGTTCACCTCCTTAAAGTTCACCCCTAAAAGCCTTGTCCAAGATGGACAGTTCCAGGCGCTTGAGCTGCTCGTCCGTCTCGGCCTGGGCGGCCTTCAGGGCGCAGATCTTCTCCTGCACCGCCTCCAGATGCGCCACGATGCGCCGCTGTTCGTCGAGGGGTGGGAGGGGGATGGGAATAGATAGCATAGCCCCTTGGGTTAATTTTGGCCTTGTAGCACCCGTGAGAAAGGGCTTCAGGTCGGTGGCAACGAGGTAGCTTCGCAACAACTGGTTTAACAACAGACCACTCTTGCCACGAATGATGTGTACATGATTATTTGCCCAAAATCGCCCTTGCATAACGTAAGCACTGGGTTCTCCAGAACCATAGAATCCACCGTCCTCCGCAAGGAGTACAAATTCACCTTCATGAGTGAATCCCTCCACATAATCAATTATTCCGTTCGCGCCGCAATATGGGATCTCTCCCGGAACCCTGTCCTTCTTTTTCACCGGCTTTCGTAAACGATCAAAAATTTCGCACACCTCCCCCAGCCGCACCCAGCGCCAGCCGGAGGGAAGGTCGGAGCCGGGGCGGGGAAACGTGTCGGCAAGCACGGATTGCCACAGGCGCTCGGCGTCCTCGCGGGCGTGCTCGCGCAGGCGCCTGGCCTCGCGGATGCGCTCCATCAGCTCCTCGATCCGCGCCACGATGCGGCGTTGTTCGGCGAGAGGGGGGAGGGGGATGAGGGAATCAAGAACAACTTCTGGCTTTAGCCTCTTTCTACTGCCCGTTGAACCTGAAATATCCCTGCGGAATTGCTGTAAAAATGTCTCGGTCAAAAGAAGTTTGCCCAAATAATCTATTGAAAGTTCATTGGCAGCTGGCTTCAGAGGCATAAACTCTGTTGATGCTACACCCTCTGCCGAGCAGTGCCTCTGGGACACAATCCAAGCACGTGGTATCCTTGGGTTTAGTTTTGAAAACAAACAGACCCCTTGCTCGACCACGAGTTTTATACTTCCGATTTCTCTCCCTTTCAAATGTTCTGGACTTTGGTCTTTATCGTAAGCTGGTATGCTATAAAGGCAATAATCATCATCAGGTCGATTCCGGGGATCCAAGAAGTTGCGGGCGTGTTCGCATACCCTCCCAAGTCGTACCCAGCGCCAGCCTTCGGGGAGTTTGTAGGATTCAATAGTCATACTTCTTCCTCCATTTTTCCGTTTCCAAGCAATTCGTCCAGATCCTCCACGATAGAGAGAATTTCCCGCTCACGCTCAAGCAGGCTCGCAACGATTTCCATCGGCGGCGGAAGTGTCTCTCTCTCCTTGCGGTTCGGATTGCGGGCAGTGATGTCGTAACTGCGTTCCTTTATCTCCTCCACTGGTACGATCCAGGAGCGCTCCGAGAGGCTATCCTCACGGGGCCCTTGGCCCTTGCGGTAGGCATCCCAGGCCTTCCAAAGCCTGCGGGCTTCTTCAAAGTGTTCGTCCTGGATCGGACTTCCCTTGCTGAATTTCTTGAGTCCTTCGGGGAGGGGCAACTCGTAAAACCAGACTTCCCTGGTCGGTCCTGGACGCTCGAAGAAGACAAGGGCAGTCTTGACATCCGAATAAGGTGCAAAGGTGCCCGGTGGCAGGCTCACCACCGAATGCAGGTTGAAATGATCCAAAAGATCTTGTTTGACGGTGGCAAAGGAACCAACGCGAAAGAGGGTCCCTTCCGGAACGACCATACCGCAGCGGGAGCCGTCGCCGTGTTTTAACTTTTTCATGATGTGCTGAAGGAAAAGAAGCTCAGTGGCAGACGTCCTGACCGGGAAATTCGCCTGGATGTGATCGCCTTCCTTACCCCCAAACGGAGGATTGGTGAGGACCACATCGAAACGCTCAGAAACATCACGGATGTTCTCTTCCAGGGTGTTGAGACGCCGAATCTCTGGGGCGATGACGCCATGCAGGACCATGTTCATGAGGCCCAGAAGTGCAGGGAGCGGCTTTTTTTCTTGGCCAAAAAAGGTTTGCTCCTGGAGGGCCTTGTGGTCTTCGATGGTTTTCTCATTCTTTCTCATGTGCAGGTAGGCCTGTGCCAGGAATCCGCAGGAACCACAGGCGGGATCGTAAATCGTCTCGCCGATCTTAGGGTCCACGACGTCTACGACGAAACGGATGACCGGCCTCGGTGTGTAGAACTCGCCTGCCATGCGGTTTTCGCTACCAAGACGGCGAAGCAGCTCCTCATAGACCTGGGAAACAGTGAATATGTCGTCTTGGATGTGAAAGTCGATGCCATCGATGATTTTCAACACCTCTTTCAGGTTGTACCCTGATGCGCAGACGATGACATTGCGTTCGGCAAACACCCCGCGAATCGTTTCACGAAGCGAATCGCCTCCGAGGTTTTGCACGTAGGGTATCAGACGCCCATGGACGAATTCGAGTAGCTGATCAGCAGGCCAATCCTTCGAACCCCACTCTTTCCAGCGCAGGTCGCCGGCGAGAATGCGGGTATAAGTGCGTCCGTCGAGCTTTGCCTGCATCTCCCACTCGTCCTCCTGCGCGTCCAGGAAACGGAGAAACAGGAGCCAAGACAGGTGCTCCACATATTCCATGACGCCCCCGCAGTTGTTGTCGCGCCGCAAGATGTCGCAGGCACTCCAAATATCTTTGGCGAGCGTTTCTCGTGTCTGCATTCCATTCATTGTGAAATAGCTTTTATTGGATTACTTTTTATTTATTTCGCTAAACCTTCAGCATAGATACGTTCTCGCATCTCTCGAAGCGATTTTCTCAGCTTCTTGGGCCCTCCGAAAGTCTGGCTAATCTTCACCGCACCTCCCCACTCATGGAAGGGAGATACACTGAAAACTTCAGGCTCGATCTGATCGATGCCGCCGACGCGGTACTTGTCAAGAAGCTCCAGTATGACCCTTCTGGCATCTTCGCCATGTCTATGGATGAAGGCCTGTTCACGGTTGATAAAGGCCTCGGCTCGCTCGCTGCGCACTCGAAGCGGGCTTCCAAAAGCGAGGTGGCAAAGGAAGTCAAAGGCGTCCGCATCGGATTGATCTAGGATTTCGGCCAGAACCTGGGGATGAACGCTCGAGTTGGAAAGATCCTCTAAGAAAGCCTTTCGCCGGGCGCTGTCAATCCAGATAGCGCGGAGGTCATCTTCGCTTTTTGCATTTGCAAGGATGCGTTCACGGGCATAGTTGCGATATTGTTCAAGCGTAAGCTGCTGACCCGTGGCTTCGATTGTAAACACAGCTTCATCCGCTATCGTAACCTCTAAGCCTTTGACCCTGATTTTGCCACCTTTTTCCTTGACAGGCTTGAGCGGAACCTTGATTTCGATGGTCTCGTCCGCAATCGTCTCAACATTGATAGACCGGTTCACGAATCCCCTGGCGCTCACGAAAAGTTGAAGATTACCAGCAGGGAGCCGCTCGAAAAGAAAACAGCCATGCTCGTCAGTTTGCACAGGCCCCCTCTGGTTATTGGGACCGGTTTGGACGCTGACTTGGGCCCCAACCAAGACTTGTTTCGTATCAAAATGATACACGCATCCTTTGAGTACGGCAGTCTGTGGACCTTTCGGCGGCTCGGGTGGTGGAACCGGCGGGCGATCCCATTCGTCGAACAAGCGCGTCGCCCCTGTGAAATCAATGATGCGGAACCAGTATTTGTCTGTCCCAGGGTCCAGGCGGCTGCCTCGACCGACGATCTGTTTGAACAGGATGGGCGAAGATACCGTCTTCATGAAGACGATGTTGCGGCAGGAAGGAACATCCACCCCCGTGGAAAGAAGTTCGGCGGTTGTGGCCACCACAGGAGCCAGCTTATCGGAGTCTGCAAAAGCCTCCAAAGCCTTGCGACCCTCTTCCCCTTCCTCCGAGATGATGGGCACGGCGTAGTTGGAAAGTCCGGTTCCCGGGCCGAATTCATCCTGAAGAAGCCGAGCCACGAGCCTGGCATGTTCCATATCTACGCAGAACACCATGGTCTTGTCCCTATTGCCAAAGCGGCGTAGAAGACCAGCCAAATGCTTGACCATGGTCTGGGTCCTATCGGGCAGGGTAATTTCCCTTTCGAACTGAGGTGTCATGTAGAGCTCGCGCGGGTTGACGTCTCCAGGCACGAAAACCTCGGCGCCCTGCTCAATCGCGTCCTGGAGACGTAGCCCCGAAGCATCGACCGTCGTACGTACCCGGTGGACTTTGTAGGTAGCCAGGAAACCGTCCTCAATGCCACGGCCCAGGCTGTACTGATAGGCGGGAGGGCGCCACTTTCCACGCTCTGAGTTGTTGGGATCGATGTCAACTTCAGGCTCTTCAGAGCAGAAATAGGCATAGGTATCGATGTTCTCGTCTTGCTTCGGTGTAGCGGTCATACCCAGATGAACGGCCGAACCGAAGTGGTCGAGGATCTCCCTCCAAGTACCGAAGCCCGAACGATGACACTCATCGATGATCACGAGGTCGAAGAAATCCTTCGGAAATTTCTCGAATAGGCGTTTGCCGTCCTTGTCTGGGCTCCAAAGCGTTTGGTAAATGCCGAAATAAAGGTCACGGGTCAAGTTCGGGGGGTGCCCTTCGATTTTGGAACGCGGTTCACTCGTACCGTCAGAAAATGGGGCGAAGGTGTTGTAAGCCTGATCGCGGAGAATAACCCGGTCGGCAAGGAACAGTACACGTGCTGGACGGTTCGGATGCCCTCTTTGTAGCCAGCCGGACTTAATCAGCTTCCAAATGATTTGAAAGGCTACGAAGGTCTTTCCGGTCCCGGTAGCTATCGTAAGGAGTATGCGTTTGCGCCCGACTATCAAACGCTTTATTACTTCACAAATAGCCGCTGCTTGGAAGTAAAAAGGATGCTTCCCGCAACGGTTTTGGGGGCAATAGGGGTGGAGGAGAGGATTAATTCGTTTCTCATCACCATAGGTCTTCCGGTGGTCGGAGCCGAAGGGAGTTTCAGTCGCGCCCAAGTTCAGCTGCCAACGCTCCCAAAGTTCTTTGGGGTTCGGGAATGCGTTGATCTCTCGACTTGAATTCGTGAAAAAATCAAACTCGATTATCTTGTGTCCGTTGGTCGAGTAGGCGAAGGGAACACTCAGGTCTTTGGCATAGCGCTTGGCCTGCTCCAAACCCGCATCGGCAGGCTCAGATTCGGCTTTTGCCTCAACTACGGCGATAGGAAAAGACTCAGATAACCTAAGAAGATAATCCACCTTGCGACCTTCACCTCTACGAACACGGTTGCCAATCAGGATGACTTTACCCTGTGTGTACTGATGGTCTCGTTGGTAGTAATGCTCCCGTCTAACCTGCGTGTCGGTCCATCCTGAAGCCTTAAGCTTTGGATCGATTAGTGTTGCCCGTGTGTCTGCCTCGTTTTTTTTCATACCGAAAGTTCACCATTCAAAAAAAATAAACAAAAGCGAGTTTTAACCCAAGTCCTCAGCACCCAAATAAATAAGCGAAGAACTTCGAGCAGTTTCCAAGCTGTGGCGTTTAAGGAAAGTAAGCTCCTCTAATTGTGTGATGGTTGACCAAGGGGAATATGACAATGAGGGGCTCGCTTCGTATTTAATCCAAGGTGCCAGTATGTAAGGAAAACCACCTTTTCAGCCATTACCCAGAGTTTGCTTTAAGTCGAGGACTTATCCGGTCATTGCGGGTCGGGTCGTTAGCCTTTTGCCCAAGGATTATGTGCTTTCAGTGGAGGGTGCCAAAAATTGAACACAGAATTTCCAAATGGACCTCTCATTTCCCAAGCTATCATTCACCGCGACTTTCATAGACAATCCTTTCAAAAATTATCAAATGTACTACAGGAAACCAAAAATTAATTAGGTTGAGAAAATTGTTTAATCCTGCATACCCCCATACCCAGGTTCCCCCCAAGGCTTCGCCCACGATGAGTCGCCGCCCATCGGAGAGCTCATTTTCTTTCTGTCCTTGTCGAAGGTTTTCTCCAATCGCATAATCAAATTACACCTCCCAAGCAAATATAGGATTTGGCTTTGGAAACTCCGGTTTCGCTCCCCTTTTCCGGTCCTCCCATCCCTATCCCCTCCCCCTGTTTGATTTTCGTAAAAAACCGTTTGATCGGGGTGAGGGGTGGGGCGGGCTGGGGTCGTTCCTTTGTGAGTGGGAGAAGTCCCACAAACCCCGACCCCAAACCCCCACGTCAAATCCTCAGATCCTCAAATCCAC
>RFGN01000649.1 GCA_003696645.1 Gammaproteobacteria bacterium
GAAAGGCGCTTGCGGACGGTATTGATCGATTGAATATCCATGCCACTGCCGATGAGCCATTCATTGGCTCGTTGTAGAAACGGCAAATCAACGGATTCGGGCAGTTTTTCCACCATGGCAGAACTGCCACCAGAGATCAATAACAGGACGCTGTCCTCGGGAGGGATATTCTGTGCAAATTGCAGCAATCGTTCTCCGGCCTGAAGGCTTTCTGGTCCGGGGATGGGGTGGTTGCCTTCCACGATCTGAACCGGCCCTGTCACGGTCGATTGACTACGATACCTGGAGGCTGTGATGATCAGGGCTGAACGGACGCGATCGGCAAGGATATCCTGTGCCCCGAGATACATGGCCTCGGCGGCCTTGCCGATTGCAATGATGGATATGCCGCCTTTCAGGGTATCAAGATGCTCAGGCAGGGCCTCCTGAACAACCCTGCGACCGTGGGTCGCGTGGAGTGCGGCAAAAAAGGCCTGCTTGAGGCAGTCATGAGGGTGGGTCAGCTTGTTTTTGCTGCCTGAGGTGGTTACCATGTACAGCTTTGAATCCAGGTGTGAAGGAGAGAGGGACAAATATGTTTCACGGCAGCATGGTTGCTCTGGTGACCCCGATGAAGGCGGGCAGTGGTGAGCTGGACCTTGCTGCGCTGGATCGTCTGATCGAATTTCATCTTCAACAGGGCACGGATGCCATCGTGGCGGTCGGCACAACCGGCGAATCGGCCACCTTGAATACCGAAGAGCATTGTCGTGTTATCCGACACACGGTCGAAATGGTCAAGGGAAAGATTCCTGTCATAGCGGGTACAGGGGCCAATTGTACCAGAGAGGCCATCGATTTGACTGATGAGGCCAAAAGGGCGGGTGCGGATGCCTGTTTGCTGGTGACGCCCTACTATAACAAGCCCACCCAGGAAGGATTGTTTCTGCATTACCAGAAGATCGCCGAGTCGGTTGCGATTCCCCAGATCCTGTATAACGTCCCGGGCAGGACAGCCTGTGATCTGCTGCCGGAAACGGTAGCCAGATTGTCCCGAATCCCCAATATTATCGGCATCAAGGAGGCAACCGGCAAGTTGGAGCGGACCAAACAGATACTCGAATTGTGCGGAGACTCCATTGATGTCTACAGTGGTGATGATGCCATGACCCGCGAATTGATCCTGAACGGTGCCAGGGGGACGATCTCGGTCACGGCCAATGTTGCCCCGGCCCTGATGCATCAGATGTGCGAGGCAGCATTGCAGGGTCGAACAGAGGAGAGTGCCGCACTGGATGCCAGGCTTGAAGCCCTGCATGCTGGCCTGTTTGTGGAATCCAACCCCATCCCGGTGAAATGGGCCTTGCATAGAATGGGGTTGATAGAAGAGGGAATACGTCTGCCCCTGACACCATTGTCCGTGGCCCATCGCGCAGGCCTTGAGAAAATACTGGCGGATGCCGGTTTGCTGGAATAGTTTGATGAGAAAGACAGGCATATATCTTGTAATGTGTTGCATGACAACAATGCTGCTTGCCAGTGGCTGCAGCAGTGAGGCAAAAAAGGCGACCACACTTCCAGAGATTCAGACGACACCGCCATTGGAAGTCCCACCTGATCTTGTATTACCCAAGACATTGCACAGCATGGATATCCCTCCTGAAAAGGCGGCAGAGGATGCCATGAAGACAGACCATTCCAGGCAGTTTGGAGAATAGCATGCAGATCCTAGACGAGATAATCAGTGGCAAGGCCAAGTCATTGTACCGAACCGATGACCCGAAACGCCTGGTCATGCGTTTTCGCAATGATACCTCTGCCTTTGATGGTGAAAAAACGGCACAATTGGATGACAAGGGTCGGGTCAATAATCATATCAATGCCTTTGTCATGAAGAAGATTGAAGAAGGTGGGGTTCCGACGCATTTTGTGAAATTGCTGTCCGGCCAGGATTCTCTCGTACGCTCCATGGAGATGTTGCCGATCGAATGTGTGGTGAGAAATATTGCCACGGGTAGCCTCTGCCGGCGCCTGGGTATCGAGGAGGGCCTGGACCTCGAGCCACCCCTGTTCGAATTCTTCCTCAAGAATGATGCACTGCATGATCCAATGATCAATGATTTTCATATCCTGACATTTGGCTGGGCAACCCGGGAAGAGATCGAGCAGATGAAGTCCATGACCTTTCGGGTCAACGAGATACTGAAAAAACTGTTTGCGGAAGCAGGGATTTTACTGGTGGATTACAAGCTCGAGTTTGGTCGATGTGATGGTCGGCTGATGTTGGGTGATGAATTTTCGCCGGATGGCTGCCGTCTGTGGGACATGCAGACACGTGAGAAGCTCGACAAGGACCGATTCCGCCAGGATCTTGGAGATGTCGTCGAGACCTATCGTCTGGTAGCCGAGCGACTGGGCATCCAGATCGATCATTGAGGCATGATGCAGGTCTTGTTCGGGCCAAGTGCCCTTTCCGGTTTCAGGGAACGGATACTTCTTGAAAAACTGAAGAAGATCATTCCGCAGATACAGGCCATAAAAGGCCAGTATCTTCATTTTTATTCCGTTTCTCAGCCCTTGTCTTCCGGGCAGGTACAAATCCTCAAAGACCTGCTCGATTATGGTGAATCTGCCGAGTGTGATCTCGATCCTGATCTGATCGTCATTCCCAGGATGGGCAGTATCACACCCTGGTCATCGAAGGCAACCGATATCGCCCACAACGCTGGTCTGCATTCCATTACCCGATTGGAACGCGCGACCGCCTATTGCCTGACCGGTGCCGAGATCTCGCAGGATCTTTCAAACCAACAGGAACTGCTGGCATGTCTCCATGATCGCATGACTGAGGTCTGCATCACCCGGCTGGAACAGGCCGAAGGACTGTTCAGGGTTCAATCCGCCGGAACAACTGAGTGGGTCGACCTTCTTGGAAGAGGCAAGGAAGCCCTGGTCGAGGCCAATCATCGTCTGGGTCTGGCGCTATCAGAGGATGAGATCGACTATCTGCTGCAGAATTTTACCCGACTGGAACGCAACCCCAGTGATGCTGAATTGATGATGTTTGCCCAGGCCAATTCTGAACATTGTCGTCACAAGATCTTCAATGCTTCCTGGAAGATTGACGGGATCGATCAGCCGGAATCTCTTTTTGCGATGATCCGTCATACTGCGACGTGTTCTCCTTCTGGCCTGCTGTCTGCCTATCACGACAATGCCTCGGTCATCGAAGGACCTGGCAAAAAGGGATTTTATGCAGATGACAGGACTGGTCGGTATCGATGGCAGGATGGCCGATTCCATATCCTGATGAAAGTCGAAACCCATAATCATCCTACAGCAATTGCGCCCTATCCGGGAGCGGCAACCGGTTCGGGGGGAGAGATTCGCGACGAAGGCGCAACCGGTCGCGGTGGGCAACCCAAGGCAGGATTGACCGGATTTTCGGTGTCGAATCTGAGGATACCGGGCAGGTTGACTCCCTGGGAAAAATCGTCTGTAGGCAAACCCTGGCATATCGCCTCGGCCCTGGAGATCATGTTGCAAGGGCCAATAGGTGGTGCTGCCTTCAATAATGAATTTGGTCGTCCCAATATCTGCGGCTATTTCCGTACCTTCGAACAGGCACATCATGAGAACGGATCAGTACAGCACTATGGTTATCACAAACCGATCATGTTGGCGGGTGGCGTGGGCAATATCGCGGAGCCACAGATAGAAAAGAAAAGGCTGCCGGAAGGGGCAGCGGTCATCGTTCTGGGTGGCCCGGCCATGTTGATCGGGCTGGGCGGGGGGGCCGCCTCGTCCATGGATACCGGTTCAGGCCAGACGGATCTGGATTTTGCCTCGGTGCAACGGGACAACCCCGAGATGCAGCGACGCTGTCAGGAGGTCATCAGTCGATGCTGGCGACTTGGCGAGAGTAATCCGATCCTGTCCATTCATGATGTCGGGGCCGGGGGACTCTCCAATGCGATTCCGGAGATCGTGCATGACTGCGACATGGGAGTGATTGTGGATATCGAAAAGATTCCACGTGCCGACTCAAGTCTGTCACCGATGCAACTTTGGTGCAATGAATCCCAGGAACGGTATATCCTCAGTATCAGTCAGACGGATCTGGAAAAATTCGAGGAAATCTGTCACCGGGAACGTTGTCCCTATGCCGTGGTCGGTCACGTGACGACCGAACAGGTGATTCGCCTGCAGCAATCCGATGGATCGGCACGTCCTGTAGATTTTCCGGAAGAAGTGCTATTCGGAAAACCGCCGAGGACATTCAAGGAGGTCACTACCCAACCGCGTCAGATTCCTGCCCCCGACCTCGACGGGATCAATCTGCATGAGGCGCTGGAGCGGGTACTCAGACTGCCGACGGTTGCCAGCAAGATGTTTCTGATTACCATAGGGGATCGCAGTGTCAATGGACATGTCTGTCGGGATCAGTTGGTTGGCCCCTGGCAGGTTCCGGTGGCGGATGTAGCTGTGACTCTGTCCGATTATCTGTCCAATACCGGTGAAGCGATGGCGATGGGAGAACGAGCTCCGGTCGCGGTTCTGGATGCAGCAGCCTCGGCAAGGATGGCAGTGGGCGAGGCCCTGACGAATCTTTGCATGGCACGAATCGAAAAGCTCTCCGATGTGCGTCTGTCGGCAAACTGGATGGCTGCCTGTGGCGACAATGACCAGGATCTTGCCCTGTTCAGGGCGGTAGAAGCTGTTGGAAAGGAGTTATGCCCGGCACTGGGGATTGCCATTCCGGTGGGAAAGGATTCACTGTCCATGCGAACGGTCTGGAACGAGGCAGGTGAAAAACGGGAAGTGCGTTCTCCTGTGTCGCTCGTTGTGAGTGCGTTTGCGCCGGTTGTCGACTGTTCCAAAACACTGACCCCGCAACTCAGAAAGGCTGAGGATTCTGTTTTGATCCTGATTGATCTGGGGCATGGAAGAAATCGTCTCGGTGCCTCGGCACTCTTGCAGGTCTACGAGCAGACAGGTGATACTCCACCAGATCTTGATCGGCCGGAGGATCTCAATGCCCTGTTTGCCAGCATCCAATCGCTCAATGCGCAGGACCTGATTCTCGCTGCCCACGACCGGTCGGATGGCGGCCTGTGGGCCACCCTGTGCGAGATGGCCTTTGCCGGGCGAACGGGAATGGACATTGATCTGGAAGCCCTGGTCAACCATACGGATTCTGTCTCGACCCTGGCGGCCCTGTTTGCCGAGGAACTGGGAGTGGTCCTTCAGGTTCGCAAAACGGATCTGGACAGGGTCATGGACGAGTTGGCCAGGCAGAATCTTCAGTCGAGCAGCCATATACTGGGTCGCGTTACCGATGATTCGGTCATTCATATTCGCTGCGGCAAGTCCCATATTGAAAGGGATCTCTTTGACCTGCAAGCCATCTGGTCAGAGACTACCTGGCAGATGCAACGCCTGCGGGATAATCCACAATGCGCCGACGAGGCCCATGAGGCCCTGCAGGACCGGGAGGATGTCGGGCTGATATGGGCCACCCCTGATATTCCCAAAGCCCCTGCAATCTGTACAACCCGTCCAAAGGTAGCCATCCTGCGCGAACAGGGTGTCAATGGTCATCAGGAGATGGCGGCGGCCTTCGATCGGGCCGGTTTTGACAGCATTGATGTACATATGTCCGATATCATCGCTGGACGAATCAGTCTGCATGAATGTATCGGGTTGGCGGCCTGTGGTGGTTTTTCCTATGGCGATGTACTGGGTGCCGGGGGAGGGTGGGCGCAGTCCATTCGCCACAATCCCAGGGCACGAGATGCCTTTGACCAGTTCTTCCATCGACAGGAAACCTTCGGCCTGGGCGTCTGTAATGGTTGTCAGATGCTGGCTCACCTGCATGACCTGATTCCCGGGGCCGAACATTGGCCCAAATTTGTCCGCAATCGTTCCGAACAGTTCGAGGCCCGCCTGAGTCAGGTGGAGATTCTGGATTCTCCCTCCATCTTTCTGCGCGGCCTGGCTGGTGCCCGGCTACCGGTTGTGGTCTCCCATGGTGAAGGAAGGGTGCAGTTCAGAAGTGATCAGGATGCAGAGCAGATTCGGGCGCTGGGTCTCGCCAGTCTGCGTTATATCGATTATCGGGGACAGCCGGCCACGCAATACCCGGCCAATCCCAACGGTTCGCCAGACGGTCTCACTGCCGTCACGACGCCGGATGGTCGTTTTACCATCATGATGCCGCATCCCGAGCGGGTATTTCGCCGTCTGCAATTGTCCTGGGTTCCGGATGACTATACCGAGGAAGACAGCCCCTGGATGCAGATGTTTCACAACGCACGAACCTGGGTCGGCTGACCCGGGCTGGCAGGCCGTTTGGTCAGGTATATGCGAGCGGTCTTTCTGGATACCGGAACTCTCGGAGAGGATATTTCTCTCGCCGCTCTGGAAGATCTGCCCCTGCAGTGGGAGTGGTTCGAGGCGACGGCCCCGCATGAAGTCCTGACACGCATTGCCGGAGCATCGGTTGTGGCGACCAACAAGGTGGTCCTGGATGCCGGGCACCTGGATCAGGCGAAAGCGCTGCGTCTGATTGCTGTGGCAGCGACCGGGACCAATAATATTGATCTGGAGGCCGCCCGTTTACGGAATATCCGGGTTCGAAACGTGACCGATTATGCCACACCTTCGGTGGTGCAGCATGTCTTCATGCTGATTCTGGCCCTGCAGGGCAGGTTGAACGAGGTGCATTCCGCGATTCAGGCGGGTGCCTGGCAGCAGGCCCGTTTTTTCTCCCTGCTGGACTTTCCCTTTGCTGAACTGTCTGGCAGGACGCTGGGTATACTGGGGTATGGAGTCCTGGGGCAGGCCGTTGCCCAGATCGCCAGAAGTTTTGGGATGCACGTCAGGCTGGCCCGGCTTCCTGGTCGTCCGGATTCAAGCAATCGAGAGCCTCTCGAAACAATCCTTGCCGACGCAGATGTAATCACGCTGCATTGTCCTCTGACCTCGCAAACCCGTGGCATGATCGGTGAAGAGGCATTGAAACGGATGAAGCCCACGGCCCTGTTGATCAATACTGCTCGCGGTGGAATCGTCGATGAGCTGGCGCTTGCAAAGGCCCTCCAGCAGGGCTGGATTGCCGGGGCGGGTTTGGATGTGTTGACCACAGAACCTCCGCTAGACAACCCATTGCTGGAATTGCAACATCCACGCCTGATTGTGACCCCGCATGTTGCCTGGGCCAGCCGCGAGAGCCGTCAGCGACTGGTTGATAAACTGGCGCAGCAGATCCTGGAAGCATTGTCCGAAAGCAGGTTCGAAGGCTAAAACCGTTATTCTTGTTGGAAGGTATTGATCATCTGGCAAATGGTCTTGTGTATGCCATTCACCCGTAATATTTTCCCTTTCGGCCGAAATCGTGAAATTTTTCTGGCACTTGCCTTTGTTATTTGATAGATTTTGTTGTCATGAGCAGCGTAAATGTAAAAAATACAACTTTTATCATTGGTTTGTTGTTTTTCTGTGTCTGGGCACCGGTATGGGCCAGTCCCAAGATCACTGTGGAGGTTGTGGCAGAAAAACAGATCATTATCCAGAAGGATGGCAAGTCTGTGACCCAAAGGGTTCCCGCCAAGGACATCCAGCCCGGCGAGGTCATCTTTTATACCCTTAAATATTCCAACTCGGGTGATGCAGCTGCCCGCGATGTCGTGATCAATGATCCTATTCCGGACAAAACCGTTTATGTCGCAGGTTCAGTCACCGGGCCAGATCCCCTGTTTTCCATCGATGGCGGCAAACACTTCAACCGTCCGAGTCTGCTGACCTATACCATCACCAATGCCAGAGGTCGGCAGGAAAAGAAAGTGGCTTCACCTGACCGGTATACCCATATTCGCTGGGTGATCAAGGAGATTGCACCGGGCCAGACTGGCCAGGTCGGTTTTCAGGTGCGGGTCCAGTAATCC